>JAOAES010000318.1 GCA_026416655.1 Fimbriimonadales bacterium | reverse complement strand
GGTCTCGTGGGCTCGGAGATGTGTATAAGAGACAGACCTGCGACAGCTGCCTTATGCTTTCTTCCGACTGATGGTGCTGATCAGCCTGCTCGCCACAGGAATCGCGCTGGTGAGCCTCTACTGGGGCTACTACGGCAATCTGGTGCGCGCAGTGGACGAGTTTATGGGGGTAGGTAGGTAATCCCGGTGGGATTTCAGGCGTTATTATGTTCCTCAGCCCCTTTTCGCCCTCTCCCACCGCGTGGGGGAGCGGGGAAGTAGGGGCGAGGTGACCTCGTCCCTACTTCCCGACGGCTCCCCTCCCCTGCGCCGCGGGAGAGGGGCTGGGGTGAGGGCTGATGTCTCGTTAGAAACCCCGATGGGTATTAGAATTGATTTTAGAGCGCGGAGCGGCTCAGAGAGGCGGCGATTTTCTCTATCTCTGCCCGAGGCAAATTGCCCACGATTCCGAAGCTGTAGTCGCCGTCGCGCCAGAAGCGCATATTCAGCCGGTCGGGGCGTCGTCCCGGTCGTTGAGGGTCGAACTCGCCCTTCTGACGTGCCTGAAAGACGCTGAAACGGGCGTTCGGGGTCTGATAAAGCAAGATAACGATAGGCGCATTGTCGGGAGGGCGGCGACGCACCAAAACGCGCTCCAGCTTCGCACCGGTAGGTAAATAGCTGGGGACGCGAATAGGGAACGATACATCGCGCTGCGCTTCCTCCACGCTTTTATACTCGCCGCCCAGCGGACGCACGACGACGCCCTGAGGCAGGGTGAACAAATCGGGCGACAAGCGCGGGTTCAACTCAAGGCGCGTCATCTCCATGCGCAATACAGGCGCGTTCCGGTGCATAGAAGTCTCATAGCGGAGGATCAGCCCCGTCTCTTTGTCGATCCAAAGAGATATGCTCGCGGGAAAATGGGGGACTTTGGACGGCGGGCTGGAGCGTCCCTGTGGCAGGCGAGGACGGCTCAGCCGCACCACGGCGCAATCGCGCCCCAGCTGGGTCGATTCAGGCAGCAGTTCGGCTTGAAGCACGCCTGCCTGCGTCAACTCGATGGCTTTCTGAATCAGGGGTGCGCCCTGAGGAAGGTTGTCGGGGAGTTCGAACGCCTCTTTGGCGTCAGGGCGAAACGCGACCCATCTCCCCCCACGAAAGAGTAAGACTTCGCCCCGGCGTTCTGGCGGCGCGAGAATCTCGATGCGCTCGGCGCGCGCGCCCTGTCGCCAGAACCGCTCCTCCAATCGGCGCACCGAGCGTCCCACCTGAAGTTCCGTGACGCGGACGCCTGCAACGGCGAGACTGCTCTCGGCTTGCTGCGCGCGCTGGAGCCACTGGATGGGACGCTCCTGCGCCCCGCCCATCGCCCAGACCAACGCCCAGCCCAGCAGGAAAGCTCTCATCGCGTATACCCGGTCGTGATGAAGTAGCTCGGGGTCGGCGTCGGCGACCAGTCGGCGACCTCCAATTGCTCGTGAATCTCGACCCAGTTGTCCGCGTTTTGCGACGCGGTGGCTGTGCCCGAGACACCTCCGTGTTCGGAGTTCACAGCGAGCCAGCCCCACCAAGCCGCTGCAGCAAGGACGCCCAGCGCGGGGGCGAGCGCGACACGCTTCCACCATGCGAACGCGGGCTTCCGTGCAGACGCTTCTTGCACCCGCGCCCAGACCTGCTGCGTCAGATGTTCAGGCGCGCGACGGCGCGGCAGCGTTCGCAACGCCTGATAAGTCACCTGCGCCGCTTCCCACCGACGCTGACAGTGCGGGCACGCCTGCAGGTGCTGGCGCAGCTCCTGTGCCTGCGCCACGCTCAGCCGCCCCTCAAGGTCATCCCAGAGCCAACGCTCATAACGAGTGCAGTTCATTTCGATTCACCTCTTAAATACGCTTCCACCTGCTTCTGAATCTGCCCACGCGCATGGTTCAGGCGCGATTTCACCGTGCCCATCGGAATGTTCAGCACGCGCGCAATCTCCTCGTAGGAGAGGTTTTCCACATCATATAACAGCAGCACCGTACGCAGTTTAGGCGACAGCGAGCCGATAGCTTGTTCCACCACCTGTTGCAACTCGCGGTTCAGCGCGCTCTCCATCGGGTTGGGCGTCTGCGTGTCGGGAAACTCCCATTCGCCCGGTTCACCCTCCTCGTCTTCCCACGCGAAGTAGGAGACGGTCTGCACGCGCCGCGCCCGCTTGCGCTGATGATCGATACACAGGTTCGTCGCGATACGGTAGAGCCAGGTGCTAAGGCTGGCGCGCCCGTCGAAGCTGGGCAGCCCCTGATAGGCGCGCAGGAACGCCTCCTGAAGCAAATCTTCCGCGTCCGCAGGATTGCCGACCATCCGCAGAATGTAGTTATACAACCGATCGGCGTAGAGGTTCATTATCTGCTCAAACGCCGTCTCATCCTGCGCCTGGGCGCGCTCCACAAGCCTTGCTTCGGCGGATAGGGCGTCCACTTCGATGCGTCTCCCAGTATAGGATACCGTATCGCTGACCATCGCAAGCCTATAGACGCCTCAGAACGACGCGGGTTCAGTGTCAAGGTAAGCCCTCAAACCTGAACCTTTTTCTCAGAGAAATCAAAAAATTCGCTTTTTGGCACGAAAGTTGCTGCAAGACAAGACAGGCGCGGCAGTGTAATATAGTCGTTTTTGCGTTCAAGGAGGAGAGACCTTGCCAGATATTGGCGTTTTGCTGGTGGAAGATGAAAGGTTGCTCGATCGCGTGGTGGCGGACGCGCTGCGCACACTGGGGCTGTCGTGTGATGCCGCACAAAGTGAGGACGAAGCGATCCGTCGCCTGCAGGAGCGACACTACGACCTGATGATTCTGGATTTGCGGTTGCAGGGTGGGTCGGGTATTACGGTGCTGCAACAGGCGCGGCGGCTCTATCCTGACCTGCCTGTGGTGCTGGTCACGGCGTATGCCATCACCGACGAGGTGCAAGCCGCGTTGGCGTGGGGAATAGACGCGCTGCTTTACAAGCCTTTCGATATCGACACGCTGCTGGCGACGGTGCGCGCCTTGCTGCATCGGCGTCTGCGTCCGGTGCCGACTCATGCGGTAGTGCGGCTTGAATCTTCGCCTGCAGCCCCCGTGGTGAGGCGCGGGGGTGTTCTGGAAGTGGGCGAGCTGGCAACCTTAAAAAGCGAGGCATGCGCCTTGGTCTGCCGCGTGCGCCAATTGGATGAAGGGTGGCTCAGCGTGGAGACGGAGCGCGTCGAGCCGCCCGTGAGAAATCACTGGCAGATGGAATGGACGGGGGATGACGCGCTTTACCAGTTCTCGACGCGCGTTATTGAATATCTGCCTCAGGATTACGTCGCCCTCTGGTTGCTGCGCCAGCCGACCGTCATTCGTCGGATACAACGGCGCCGCTATCCGCGCGTACCCGTATCGGGACGGGCGTTCGTCTCGTTGACGGGGCGACTGCAACGCGCGACGGAGGCGAACTTGATAGACCTGAGCGAGGCAGGGGCGTGTGTGGTCCTGCTCGAGCCCCCGCTTCGAGGCGCACAGGCGCATCTCGAAGTTCACGCCGAAACGGAGGCAGGTACGATAACCTTTCAGCGCGAGGGCGTGGTGCGCTCTATCGTCGCATTTGTCGAAGGGGGGCAACCCCGTTATCGTGTGGGGCTGCAGCTGGAGCGACTGCCCGCCCGCGCCCTCAAGCAACTCCGCCAGCTGCGCCGCGAACGTCTCATACACCCGTAATTTGCACAGGTAACCCGTACTTCTACGATATTTCATAGAACCTCGCAAATTTACAGAGAGCGACGGTTTAACTTTCGCCGACAATCTCCCCTGACGCGCACACAACGCCTGCGCCGACGGAACGGCAAGGGCAAGCGCGTCGGAGAATACACAATCAGGGAGGATGGAACGATGAGCTTACGCATCAATACGAACATGTCAGCGCTGAACGCGCTGCGTAATGTGGAGCGTGCAGCAGACGGCTTCGGGCGCTCAATCGAGAAACTCGCTTCGGGACTGCGCATCAACCGTGCAGCCGACGACCCGGCAGGCTTGATTCGCTCTGAGGACCTGCGCGCCCAGATTGCAGGACTGGAGCAAGCGATTGCGAACTCGCAGGACGCGACCAACCTCGTGAAGACCGCTGAAGGCGCGCTGGAGGAAGTGCATAACCTGCTGCGCAGCATGCGCCAACTCGCCGTCGCCTCAGGAAACACCGGAACGAACGACCTGACCGCGCTTCAGGCAAACCAGAACCAGATTCAGTCGGCGATTGACAGTATCAACCGTATTGCGGCGCAGACCCAGTTTGGTACGAAGAAGCTGCTCGACGGCACAGCGGGCGTCAGCGCAGTGGTGACCGACGCGACGCGACTGGGCGGCATCTTCTTCGGCGGCTCGGTGCGCGGGCAAGTCGGCACAGCAGCCGCTCAGGACTATGCTGTGGGAACAGGGGTGGTCACCGTCAACGTCACCACTCGTGCCGAGCGGGCTGAAATCGTCGGCGACACCGCGTACACCGACCTGGATACCGTTATCGGAACCGCAGGAACCGTGGTGATTAACGGCGTCAGCTTCACTACCGACGGGAACGAGACCATCGGCAACTTCATCAACCGTATTAACTCCCAAAGCAGCGTCACGGGCGTTGTGGCGAACTTCGACACGGATAACGGCGTGGTCGTGCTGCGCTCGCGCGAGTACGGCGCAAACTTCTCCGTTGTGCTGAGCGACGCCCAGAACCTGATCAACAGCGCGGACGCCAGCGACACCGGCGTAGACGCCGTGGCGACGGTAGAGGTGACCAACTCGAACGGTAACGTGGTGACCGTGACCTTCGAAGGAGGGCGCGCGTCCACCGATTCAGGGCTGCGCCTGACCGACGAGAAGGGGAACGTCATCCTGCTCAAAGAGTTCGGCAACGACGATACCGCCGGCCCGCTGGCGATGGCGCGTACCACCGCGGGACAGCTGGAGTTCCAAATTGGCGCGAACGCAGGGCAGGTCGCTCGCCTCTCCATCAACAACATGAGCGCGCAGCAACTTGGACAGGGCGTCGTGTCGGGTATGAGCCTGGCAGACATCGATGTCACCAAGACGGGCGGCGCGGAGGAAGCGCTGAAGATTATCGACGCCGCTATCCAGCAGGTCTCCAAACTGCGCGGCGACATGGGCGCGTTCCAGAAGAACATCCTTGAAAGTAATATGCGCTCGCTGGCAGTCGCGAAGGAGAACCTAACGGCGACCGAGTCGGCTATCCGCGACACGAACTTCGCTGAGGAAATCAGCCGCTTCACGAAGTTCCAGATCCTGCAGCAGGCGGGTATGTCTGTGCTGGGGCAGGCGAACTTCGCGCCGCAGGGCGTGCTGCAGCTCATCCGATAAAAGCGTCCCAAAAGGGCGAGTCGGGTACAATAAACATCAGGGGGGGCGTTGCGCCCCCCTGATGTTTTATATACGAAGGAGGTAAGCCTATGCAATTCAAATACGCGATCTTGGGAGCAGGTATGCAAGGTCCCGCCGTCGCCTATGACCTGGCGCGGTTTGGGGACGCTGAACTGATTTATTTAGCTGATATCGACGAACAACGCGCAACACAAAAAGCAGAGTGGGTTAATCGCCTCTTGCAAAGCGATATTGTGAAGCCCCAGCGTGTGGACGCCACTGACGAGCAACAAGTCAAACGCTACTTTGAGCAAGCCGATGTGGTCATCAGCGCGGTGCCGTGGCAGATGAACATGCGCCTTATCCAGTACGCGCTGGATGTGCAGCGCAGCTTTATCGACATGGGCAACGATCCCGAATGGTTCTGGAACGAGTTCCGCAAGCGCGATGAGGAGGCGAAAAAGGCGCATATCGCGCTTGTGCCCGACTGTGGGCTGGCGCCGGGCATGGTGAACCATCTGGGGCTATATTGTATGGAGCAGATGGACGAGTGCCACACGATTCGCTTGCGCTGCGGCGGGCTACCTCAGCGCCCCATCCCCCCAATAGGCTACAAGCTGGTGTTCAACATGATTGGCGTCATCTCCGAATACACGGGCGAGGCGCTGACCTTGCGCGAGGGCAAGCCCCACTATGTGCCTACGATGGAGGAGGTGGAGCGCATCGAGGTGGAGCCACTGGGCGCGCTGGAAGCCGCGCCAACGTCAGGAGGAACCTCCACCGCGCCCTATACGCTGGAGGGCAAGGTCAAAGAGTACGACTACAAAACCTTGCGCTATCCGGGACACTGGGCGGCGATGCGCGCTCTGCGCGATTTGGGATTCTTTGACGAGAAACCTGTCGAGATTCAGAAAGGCGTCCACATCGTGCCACGCGAGTTTGCCGCGAAAATCATCCCGCCACATATCGACTTCCCTGAGGAGAAAGACCTCGTGGTGGTCTATGTCCACAGCACGGGCGTCAAAAACGGCGCGCCTTGCTCCATCACGCTGGAGTTCGTGGAGTATCACGACGACGCGACGGGGTTCACCGCGATGGAGCGTTGCACGGGCTTCTCGGCGGGGATTATCGCGCATGGCGTGGCGACAGGCGTCGTGCCACGCGGAACCGTGCCCTACGAGCAGTCGATGAGCGGGCACACCTTCGTGAAGGAGTGGCTGCGTCGTGGGATGATGCTGCGCGAGACGGTGAGCCAGCAGTTGAAGCCCTAAGCTCAATCAAACGGCGACTCGGCTTCGGGTTCTGGCTCACGTTCGCGCGGGCTACCGAGCGCAAGCCCTATCGCTTCTTGCGCGGTACGGGCGGGCATCGCGGTCAGGGGCAGACGTTCGTGTGGGCGTTGCAGGTTGCTGCGGGGCACAATCGCGTGTTTGAATCCCAATCGCGCCGCCTCCTGCAGGCGGGCTTCCAAACGGGGCACGCCGCGCACCTCGCCGCCCAGCCCCACCTCGCCGAAGACCACCATATCGGCGCGCAGCGGACGGTTGCGCATCGCCGAGGCGACCGCTACCAGCACGGCTAAATCGGCGGCAGGCTCCAACACACGAACGCCCCCCGCCGCGTTCACAAACACATCGTGCGAGAGCATCCGAAAACCGAGCCGTTTCTCCATGACCGCCAGAACCAGGCTCACGCGCTCGTAGCTCAGCCCAGTAATCACGCGGCGCGGGTTGTTCAGAAATGAGGGCGTTGTGAGCGCCTGAATCTCCACCAGCATTGCACGGCTGCCTTCCAAGAGGGGGAACACGACCGAGCCGGGCGCGTCCACCGCCCGCTCCGCCAACAGCCGCTCCGACGGGTTCGGCACAGGTATCAGCCCCTCCGCCTGCATATCGAACACGCCCACCTCGTCCGTCGCGCCGAAGCGGTTCTTGCTGGCGCGCAGCACGCGAAACAGCCCCTGCGGGTCGCCCTCAAAATACAGCACCACATCCACCAGATGCTCCAGCACCTTCGGTCCCGCAATCGCGCCCTCTTTCGTGACATGCCCAATCAGAAACAGGGCGATCTCTTGCTCTTTAGCGACCTGCTGGAGCGCGGTGGCGCAGGCGCGAATCTGAGAGACGGTGCCGGGCGGATTATCGATTTGCGCCGTGTAGAGCGTCTGAATCGAGTCGATGACGGCAACGGCGGGCTGTTCGGTGTGCAGCAAGCCGAGAACGGTCTCCAGTTCGGCGGCGGCTGCGGCTTGCAGGTTCGGGCTGAGCGTGTGCAGGCGTCGGGCGCGCATTTGCAGCTGGCGCAGCGACTCCTCGCCCGTGATATACAGCACCTTGCCGTGTTGCGCCAGTCCCTGCGCCGCCTGCAGCAGCAGCGTGCTTTTGCCGATGCCCGGTTCGCCGCCGAGCAGGATGAGCGAGCCGGGCACGACGCCGCCGCCCAGCACGCGGTCGAACTCGTCGATTCCCGTTGGCAGGCGGGTTTCGAGGGTCTCGCTCAGGCTGGCGATGGGCTGCGCATGCACGATGGGCGCGGGGCGCGCTGCGGCGCGCGCTGGTGCAGGACGCGCAGGGGCGACCGTCTCCTCCTGCAGCGTGTTCCACGCGCCGCACTCCGGGCACTGCCCCATCCAGCGCGGCGTCGCGTAGCCGCACTGCGTGCAAACGAACTGGACGCGGGCTTTGGGCATCGGCTTATGTCGCTGTTATCCGTTTCGGCGCATGAACTCCCGCATGAACGCGCACAGTGCTTGCACGCCCTCGATGGGCATGGCGTTGTAAATCGACGCGCGGCAGCCGCCCACCGAGCGATGCCCCTTGAGTTCGTGCAATCCCTGCGCCTGTGCCTCCTGCAGGAACTGCTTCTCCAGCTCCTCCGTCGGCAGTCGCCAGGTGACGTTCATGATTGAACGATGCTCCGGGTGCGCGTGCCCGCGATAGAAGCCGCCGCTCTGGTCAATCACCTCGTAGAGCATCTGCGCTTTCTGGCGGTTAATCTGTTCCATGCGTTCCAGCCCGCCAATCGTGTTGAGCAGCCAGCGCGTCACTAACATCACGATATAGATAGCGAACACAGGCGGTGTATTGTAAAGCGACTTGTTCTCCGCCTGCACGCGATAGTTGAGCATGGCAGGCAGGTTCTCCGGGGCGCGTTGCACGAGGTCGTCGCGAATGATAACAATCGTCACGCCTGCTGGTCCGGCGTTTTTCTGCGCTCCTGCGTAGATGAGCGCGTACTTGCTCACATCGATTGGGCAGGAGAGGAAGTTGGACGACATATCGCATACCAGCGGAACCTCGCCGACGCGCGGTTCCGCGGGGAACACAACGCCCTGTATCGTCTCGTTGGAAGTGAAATGCACATAGCGCGCGTTGGGGTCGATGGCATACTCATCGGGGCGCGGCGTGCGCACGAAGTTCTCCTCTTTGCCGTTCCACACGGCGCGCGCTTTGCCGACCAGTTGCGCTTCTTTATAGGCTTTCTGCCCCCACGAGCCTGTGATGATGTAGTCTGCGCTGCCGTCGCCGAGCAGGTTCATCGGAACCATCGCGAACTGCAGGCTTGCGCCGCCCTGCAAAAACAGCACATGGTAATGCTCAGGGATGTTGAGCAGTCGGCGCAGGTTCGCTTCGGCTTCCTGAATGATGGCGTCGAAGTGTTTGGAGCGGTGGCTAATCTCCAACACGGACGCGCCCACGCCAGGCAGACAGAGCAAATCGCGTTGCGCCTCCTCTAAAACGGATAGGGGCAACACGCCCGGACCCGCTGAAAAGTTCCAGATACGCTGAGTCATCGTCGTCCTCCGGGCGAAAAGGATACCTGACGGTGCGGCGTTGACCCGACTCTTACGCCGACTCGCGCTTGACGAGGCGCGCGGGCACTATCTGGCGTTTGGGTTGCGGCTCCCGCCCCTCGATGAGCGCGATGAGCATTTCGGCCGCTTTACGCGCCAGCACAGGGATTTCGACAGCGATGGAGGTTAGGCTCGGCTCCACATAACGGCAGAGCGGGCTATCGTTGAAGCCGATGAAGGCGATATCGTCGGGGACGCGGCAGCCGTGCCGTTTCGCTTCACGCATCGCCGAGAGCGCAATCAGGTCGTCCAGCCCCACGACGGCGTCGGGCGGTGGCGTGAGGCTGAGCAGCTCCGCCATCGCGCTCGCCGCGCTGCGCTCCGTGAACTCCGCGAACGCGAGCAGGCGCGGGTCATAGCCCACACCGTGCGACTCCAGCGCGTTCTTGTAGCCTTGCAAACGGTCGCGCGTGACGGTCAGTCCCGCGGGACCGCCGATATAAGCGATGCGCCGTCGTCCCGTGCGAAGCAGATAATCGGTTGCCATGAACGCCGCGCCGACATTATCGTTGTCCACCGAGCAAACGGCGTCAGCGGGGTCGTAGCGCCCAATCAGCACGAACGGGAAGCCCTCACAGCTCAATCGCTCGATGCGTTTATCGTGCGTCTCGGATTCCACCAGAATCAGCCCGTCCACGCGGCGGGTGCGGAGCAGCTCCTCGTAAATTGCCCGCTGCGAGCGCGCCGTGCGCGCGGTGTCCACGCAGAGGTGATAATCGTGTCTGCCTGCCTGTTCAATAATCGAAGCAATCAACGCACTGAAAAATGGGTCGCCCGCCAGCGCGTCGGGAGCGCGATGCACCACGAGTCCGAGCAGGCGCGTGCGTTGCGAGCGGAGCGACTGCGCCCGCGCGTCGGGCACATAGCCCAGCTCCTGCACGACCGCCAGCACGCGCTCGCGCATCTCGTCGTTCACCTGCGGGTCGCCTTTCAACACGCGCGAGACCGTCGCCTGCGACACGCCCGCTAACCGGGCAATCTCAATCTGTTTCAGGTCTGCCACAACGCTGCTCCCTCAGAATACGATTTCTATTATAGCACATGCGGGGGGATGATTTGAATGCCGACTCTTGACGACAAAGTTTCAAGCCGCCTCTACCAACATCTCACGGGGCGTCTGTTCCAGCATCGGCGGCGTCGGGAAGCAGCATACAAACTCGACGCCTTGCCCCACTTCCGATTGCACCTGAATCGTGCCCTGATGTTTCTCGATGGCACGCAGCACCAGCATCAATCCGATACCGCTGCCGCCTTGCTTCGTGGTGATGGCGCGCTCAAAGAGATGGTCGCGCACTTCAGGCGGCATGCCGGGTCCCGTATCACGGATGACCAGTATCGTCTTTTCAGGGTGTTCGACCCACTCATACTCGATTCGTCGCTCGCCGCTCCAGTTGCGCATTGCCTGAATCGAGTTCAGGGTCAGGTTCAAAAACAGCTGCATCAGGTAGCGGCGATCCGCCCGCATGCGCAGGTTGAGCGGGATGTTGTTCACAATCTGCACGGGCGGGTTCAGCAGGCGCGCCCCCGACAGGCGCTCTACCTCGCGGGCAATCTGCGCGGGGACGACCTCAGTCAACTCGACGTCTGCCTCCTCACGGGTCATCGCCAGCAGGTCCATCAGATACTGGTGCGCCTGCTGCGTGGCGTTGCGGATGTTCTCGAAATAGCGCGCGGAGTCGAACTGCGGGTCTTTTCGCGCGCGCATAATCCCCACATCCGAGAGCGACTGCACGTTGTTGAAAAAGTTCTTCAGGTCGTGGATAATCCCCCGCACCACCTGCCCGATAGTGCTGAGACGCTCTTGCTCCACCATCTGCCGATAGGCATCCTGCAGTTCGCGGTTCGCCTGCGCCAGCTCGCGGGTGAGTTGATAAATCTGCGCGTTTAGCCTGAGCGAGAGCGCCAGCGACACCACCCAGTAGTTGTAGTTCCATGTGGGCAGGAAAGCGACCATGCCATAGTAAACGAGCATATCCGCTGTTACCAAAGGAACCATCAGGCTCAACGCGCCGAGCAACAGGCGATCCAACGGGTTATGACGCCGCCACCTCAGAAAGGCGACCCCGAAAACTCCCAGAAAGGCAAATAGATACAGAGCAGAGTAGACCACCCCCAGCGGCGTACTGTCGGCTTGAATGTAATAACCGCCCAGAATAATGGGGCGCGGCTCGTAGACAGGGATTACAATCCAGCCCAGCAGGGCGAACAGCGGGAGCGGCAGCGTGACAAACCACAAGGCGCGCGCCCAACGATTTATTCCCAGACCAAGCAGGTCGTTCAAAAGCTCTACGAATAACACGGCGCAGAATGCAGAAGCGATGAACTGTCCTATCGCGTAGGCGTAGGCGTTGGGGGGCGGTTGAGGCGTCGCCTGATACATCCGCACATCGACAAAGCTGAATATCAGGCAGCACGCAAGGAACGCAATCAGCCACAGATTACGTGTCCGGTCTTTCGATAGATATGCCTGCAGTGCGTGATGTACGATCAGGTAGCCGTACAACCCTGCACTCAGCCACAATATCGCTTGTGTCCAGCTTTGCATCACGCCGCTCCCAAAGGGTTATTCCGTAACCCAGAATATTATCGGCATTGCGCGGCGCATCGTCAGAGTTCCACCCGCTCCAGTTCCCGGTAGATGGAGCCGTCGGGCGTCAGCGTGCTGTGCATCAGACTGATGGCACGGAGTTCATACGCGCCAAAGTCTGCGGGTTGCAGGCGTTGCACGGCGTCGAACAAGCGTTTTTTTAGTCCGTCAGCGTCGCGGCAGGGCGTCTTGAACCGCGCCAGAGTGACATGCGGATGAAACGGCTTTCCCGACGGTGCAGGGAGCAGGCTCTGCTCCAGCGCGGTCGCAATGCGTGTCAGTTCCGCCGCCCCCTGCTGTGCGCCTGCCCACAACACGTTCGGGCGATTCCAGTTGGGGAAAACGCCCAGCCCCTGCACATGCACTTCAAACGGCGGGACGCCCGCCCTTGCCGCCGCCATCGCCTGCACAATGGTGGGCACACGCTCTTCGGGCTGCTCGCCGAGGAACAGCAGTGTGATATGATAATTTTCGGGGGCGACCCAGCGCAGGGCACGGTCGGGCGCGGCGCGCTGCAACACCTCCCGCGCCTGTGTCAACGCCGCGCGCGTCTCCTCCGAAATCAGTGCTGCGATAAAGAGTCGCATCCGCCGTGTTTTACCCCCTGATATAATAGCCAGAGCGCGTATTGCGTGGCGCGATACTTGACGGTGGCGCGGTCGCCCGGAAATATCTGGCGTTTGACCACGGTCGCCGTCGGGTCGCTGATGCCGATATAGACGAGTCCGACAGGTTTTTCGAGCGTGCCACCGCTGGGTCCGGCAATGCCCGTGATGCCGACGCCCCACCAGCCGCCGAGCCGTTCACGCACACCTTCCGCCATCGCGCGCGCCGTCGGCTCACTCACCGCGCCGTGCGTCTCCAGCACCGTGCGCGGTACGCCGAGCAACGCCTCCTTGAGTGCGTTGCTATAGCTGATGACACCCCCCAAAAACACCTCTGAACTGCCCGGCACGCTTGTAATCCGATGTCCCAGTAGCCCGCCCGTGCAGGATTCGGCGACCGCGAGGCTCTGCCCCGCCTCGATGAGACTCTGCACGACCGCCTGCTCCAGCGTGGTGTCATCGACGCCGAAGATGTATGCGCCAAGCCGTTCACGCACGGCATGCTCCATCTGCGCAATCATCTGCTCCGCCGCTTCGGGGCTGTCGGCGCGCGCCGTGATGCGAAAATGCACCTCGCCGAGCTTCGCCAGCGGCGCGAGTGTGGGATTCTCGCTGTGGACAAGATTGCCGAGTTGGGCTTCTGCGTCCGATTCGCCAATCCCGCACAGACGCAGCACGCGCGAGCGAATCACGCGCCCACCCGTGCGCTCCGCCAGACGCGGCAACACATAATCCGTCGCCATCGGCACGAACTCGTTCGGGGGTCCCGGCAGCGCAAAAATCGGTTTGCCGTTCCATTCGGCGTAGAGACCAGGCGCCGTGCCGTTCGGATTGGGAATGGGCTGTGCGCTGGCGGGGCGCATCGCCTGGCGCAGCTGGCGTTCGTTCACCTCGCGCCCCCGCGCCGCAAAAAACGCCTTCAGCCGTGCTGCCTCGCCCTCGTCCAGCACAAGCGGCTCGCCCAACACGCTCGCAATCGCCTCGCGCGTCAGGTCGTCATCGGTCGGTCCCAGCCCGCCAATCGCAATCACACCATCGGCGCGCTCCAGCGCCTCGCGCAGGGCAGCGATAATACGCACCCGATTATCGCCGACCGTCGTGCGCCGATAGACTCCCACGCCCACTTCCGCCAGCCGCGCCGAGAGCCACGCCGCGTTCGTATCCACAATCTGCCCCAGCAGCAACTCCGTACCGATGGAGATCAGTTCGACCTGCATCACGGTCGAGTGTACCCGACGCTACTAAGCACAGTCGTCCTACACGCTTCAGAGGCTGATTGAGTCGGCTCGCTTTGCTAATTGTTCCAACCCAGGTGCCCGTTGATGGAGATGGTGTACACCGCCTGCCCTGTAATCAGGTGGTAGACCGCCAACGGCATATCGATGGCGAACTCGCCTAAAATCACGCCAATCGCAATAGCGCGCAGTTTCTCGTAGCCCGGCAACCCGAAATAGCGGTTCACAAAGAGCTTAATCAGCAACACAATCCCCAGTCCGAACCACACATAGTCGATGCCGAAGTTCATCGAGAGGGCATAGCCCGCCGGATGAATGGGGAAGCCCGGAATACGATAGCGAATGAAATCCAGCAACAGCACGAAGCTGAACGCTCCCGTGAAAAACGCGATTGCCGTGACATTGGGCGGATAGCGGTTGTCAGCGAGTTGCGTAATCACGCCCGCCATCCCACCGCCCATATCGCCTGCACCATCCCGATAGTAGCGGTTGATGCTGAACAGTTCCCCCAAGAAAATGCCCAGCAACACTGCCGCCGCCATCACGAAAAACAGGGCTTTCTGGTTCAGCCGCGCAATCTCGCCCATCTTCATCGCCTCCAGCTGATAGGGCATCGGATGCGTGCGGTGCAGGCGGTTCATAAAG
>JAOAES010000289.1 GCA_026416655.1 Fimbriimonadales bacterium | reverse complement strand
CCAGCCGTAAATTCGTCGCATACAGCTACAAGTGTACCTGTAGCGTGGTTAAGAGGCGATTAAACATTTCAAGGCAGTTGCGGTGAGGAGAACGCGCCCCCGGCGACGCCGATTTCAGTCGCCACAACTCCAGCGCATGCTTCTTGCTCTACGGGAGAGGGGCAACCTTTCGGGTAAATTGACTCCTGCGGAGACAAGTTGAGATGACCTACGAGCAGGCGAAAGCGAACTGGCAGGCGTCGAACCCGCCCAGACACTATCTTTCGATTACCGATTTGAACCCGCATACAGCGCAGGCGGTGCTGGAGTTGGCGCACGCGATGAAACGCGCCACGCGCAAGGGACAAGAACTGTTCCGATTCGCGCGTCCGACCGGGCTTGCTATGATTTTCGAGAAGCCCTCGCTGCGCACGCGCGTCACCTTAGAGGTCGGGCTATATCAGATGGGCGCACACGGCGTGTACCTAACCCAAAGCGACATCCAGATGGGCAAGCGCGAGGCGGTGATGGACATCGCCCGCAATCTGGGACGCTGGGTGCAGGGCGTGATTGCACGGGTGTTCCTGCATACCGCGCTGGAGGAACTCGCCCGCTTCTCGGAGGTTCCTGTCATCAACGCGCTCAGCGACCGCGAGCATCCTTGCCAGGCGTTAGCCGACCTGATGACCGTGCAGGAGTGGAAAGGCGCGCAGCCCCTGACGCTCGCGTGGGTGGGCGACGGGAACAATGTATGCCACAGCTTCACGCTGCTTGCTGCGCTGTTGGGGCACAGGATGCGCATCGCGACGCCTGAAGGCTACGCGCCAGACGATGCGATTCTGCAACAGGCGCAGGCGTTCGCGGCGCAGTCGGGCGGTTCCATAGAGCTGTTGCACGACCCCCGCGCCGCCGTCGCCGACGCCGATGTCGTCTATACCGATGTGTGGGTCTCGATGGGCTACGAAACCGAGCGAGAGGCGCGCATGCGCAAGTTCCTGCCGTTCCAGCTGAACGAGGAGCTGTTGCGCCTCGCCAAGCCCGACGCGATGGTGTTGCACTGCCTGCCTGCCCGCCGCGGCGAGGAGATTACCGACGCCGTGCTGGACGGGGCGCAGTCGGCGGTCTGGGATCAGGCAGAGAACCGCCTCCACACGCAAAAAGCGCTCATCGCGCTGATGCTGGGCTAACTACTTCCTGCCGACGATGTTCGTCAAAATCACCGCCCCGCCCGCATCGCCCTCCACGTTCACCATCGTGCGGAACATGTCCAGAATCCGATCCACCGCCAGAATCAGCCCGATGCCCTCCAGCGGCAGGTTCACTGCCTGTAGCACAATCACCATCGTGAACAACCCTGCGCTGGGGATGCCCGCCGCCCCAATCGCCGCGAGCGTCGCTGTGAACAGCACAACTACCTGCTGTGTGAGATCCAGCTGCACCCCGTAGGCTTGTGCAATAAACAGCGCGGCGACGGCTTCATACAACGCTGTGCCGTCCATATTCACCGTCGCGCCAATCGGGATGCAGAACCGACTGATGTACCCAGGCACTTTGAGTTCGCGTTCCACGGTGCGCATCGTGACGGGCAGCGTCGCCGCGCTGGAGCTGGTGCTGAGCGCGGTAATCATCGGCTGCGTAATCCCCGCCAGAAACCGCCAGGGCGGCATCCCCCCAAGCAGCCACACCAGCAACGGCAACACAATCAGCCCGTGAATCGCCAGCCCGCCCAGCACCGCGCCCATATACTTCGCCAGCGGCGCGAACACCTCGAACCCCGCCTGCCCAATCGCCCGCATCAGCAGCAACGCCACCCCCACAGGCAACAGATACAGCACCCAGCGCACAATCACCATCGACAAATCCAGCACCTCGCCCACGAACTGCTTGAGCGACTGCGCCCGCTCGCCCATGATGTTCAGCGCAATCCCCACAATCAGGCTGAAGCTGATAATCTGGAGCATATCCGTCCGCGCGAGCGCGTCAATCGGGTTAGCAGGGATAAGGTTGCGCAGCAAATCGGCGAAGGTCGGCGGCTGACGCTCCTGAAGCTCTTTGGGCAGCTCCGTCCCCTGTAGTACCGCGCCCACGCCGGGGTCAATCAGGTTCACAATCACCAATCCCAGCGCGGCGGCAAGCACGGTGGTGGCGGTGTAATAGACCAGTGTAACCCCGCCCAGCCTGCCCAGATAGCGCGTGTCCAACCCTGCCGCCGCCGTAATCAACGAGGCGACCACCAGCGGTACAATCACCATCCGCAGCAGCCGTATGAACAAGTCCCCGCCCAGCGCGACAGTTTCAAACACGGGCGACTCCGTCCCGCCCGCCCGATTAAGCAGCAAGCCCCCGACAATCCCTATCAGGATGCCTGCCACAACCCAGCGTATGGAGACAAACTCCCGCTCGCGTTCCATCGTCGCGGTAGTTCGCTTGAAACGGGCAGATTCCTGCGTTGGGGCTTGCCCTTCTTGCTAATAATAACCTAACTTGCTACCTACCGACTTTGAGCGAGCGAGATTCCCTGAATGCGAAACACGCTTCCGTCTGTCTCCGACCGAATGAATTCGCGCCCACCCAATCGAAAAACCCCGCCTACGCGGATTCTACAGTTGTATGCGTGCAAATTGATTCGCCTGCGACTCTGAGAGACTGTCTAATAAGTGCTTCCCGTAAGGAATCATACTGCAATCGGTACGACGGCGTCCCCGCCGTCGTGTTCCTTGCTTTGAACAGTGCGTGCGCGACGGCGGGGACGCCGTCGTACCGTCTGTTGCGCCTCAATAGTATCATATTTCGTGGGGAACACTTA
>JAOAES010000229.1 GCA_026416655.1 Fimbriimonadales bacterium | reverse complement strand
CCGACTCCGGGAATTGCTTCGAGCTGCTCGGCGGTTGCCGTATTGAGGTTGATAGGGAACTGGGGCGGGGCGGATTTCTCAGCCCGATCGGTGCGGGACGGCGTGTGGGCAGTGGAGACGACAGGCGTGGGTGTTTCGCCCTTGCGCGGCACATAGATTTTCTGCCCGTCCGCAAGCGGCTCTGCAAGGTTGAGCGCGTCTAAATCAGCGTTCGCCGTTGCACCACCTGCCTGTTCGATGGCGTCCCCCACACGGCTGTTCTGGGCAAGCCGATACACGCCCGCCTTTTTCACCGCGCCTGCGACATGCACCACCAGCTCGGTAGGCGGAGCCAAATCGGCAGCCTCTGTCGCATCGGCTGGGGCATCCCTGACAGGCTGCACTGCGGGCTTGCTCAAGTCGATAATCTCTACTGCGCCGCTGGTCTGCAATCCCGCGGTTTGCAGGGGCGTTCCTGTGCCTCCACGCCCCCAACCGTATCCCAGCAACAGCGCCAACCCCAACGACGCCGCGTAGACCGTGATTAGTATCGCGCGCTCCCTGAGTTCCAGCTTTTCCCAGATGGAATGCATGGAACGCCTCCCGCGAGACGATTCGCCGTCGCAGGAGGCGTTCCTGCCAGATAGGTTCGTGGTCTTACAGGTTCGGATTTTCCGCCGAAGGATCCTGGTTCAGGCGAATAGTACGCCCGCCGGCTGAGGGGAACGACGGATGTTGATCCATGAACACAGTGTGCGGGATGTTCTTCACGTGCCCGTCCATAAACGCCACGTTCCAGTTTTCGGGGATGGGACCGCCATTGGGACCTCGGGAGGTGCCATGCCACATCGGGAAGGCGTCGAAGAAGATGATAATCTCCGCCGGGCGCGCCACGCTCGCCAGCGACTTCGGATTGAAAGTCCACTGGGCAGGCGTCCCGCCACGCATACGGTCGGAGTAGTTATACACTAACCACGTGTTGAACATATAGTCGTGCCCGAAAACCTGGTAGTGGCGTAGCCCCGTTAGCTCGAACAGGCTGTTCTCACCGCCGTTGGCGACGACAGTTGTGGAGTCCGCCGGGCAGTACCAGATTCCCTTTACAGTGCGTGAGGTCATAATCTCCTGTCGATCCTGCGCCACGCCTGCTTTGATGTAGGGGTCAACCAGGCGGTGGATGTAGAATGGGTAGGGCAGGTTCGAGGGCGTTCCGGGCGGTCGCGGAGGCGCGTTGCCGACGATTTGCCCCATCGGCAGGTAGCGCAAACCTGCGATATTATTGCCGCTGTTGGCGCAGGCGACGCCGCGCGCGTCGATCCAGCAGCCTGTCGAGCGCACCCACGGATTGCGCATCGCAGGCGGCAGGTTCGCGTCCGCTGGCTCCGTCGGACCGCCGCTCACATTCACACCCATCGGCATCTTCTCCTCGAAGTTAGGTATCGCCTCCTTTGACTGACGCAAGCAGGCATCCGCCTTTACCTGCGCGCAGTCGAATGGATTTTTTATTATACGTCTACTGTGCGGAGATTCCTGCATGGAGGATGGCGAATTGAGGGAAAATTCTTCAAAATGGGGGTTTATCTGACGGGTATAATCGGGCTATGTCCAACGAGGCAATCGCCCAGCTGTTCCTGGAACTGGCGGATCTCACGGATTATGTGGGCGATAGTCCTTTCAAGTCCCGCGCGTATCGGCAGGCGGCGCGCGTTTTGGAAACCCTGCAGACGCCTATCGAAACCCTTGCGGAGGGCGGTGCGGATGCGCTGGAGACCATTCCCGGTATTGGCGAGGCGATTGCGGAAAAGATTCTGGCGTATCTGCATACGGGCGTTATTCCGAAGCGCGAGCAACTTCTGCAACAGGTTCCCCACGGGATTCTGGAGGTGATGGCGGTTCCCGGGATCGGGGCGAAGACGGCGCGCCAGCTCCATGAGCAGCTGGGCGTCAGCGACCTGCAGAGCCTGCGCAAAGCCCTTCTGAGCGGCGTTGCAGATGCCGTACTGGGCGCGAAAAAGCGCGAGCGGTTGCTGCGACTGGTCGAACTCAAGCACAAGGCGCAGCGCCGCACGCCGCTGGGCTTCGCGCTACCCCGCGGACGCGAACTCCTGCAGGCGATTCAGCAGTTAGAAGGCGTTGGGAACGCGCTGTTGGGCGGTTCAGTACGGCGGATGCAAGAGGATGTCGGCGATTTGGACTATCTCGTCGCGACGGCGCAGCCTGAGCGCGTTCTTGAGGCGTTCCTCCAACTGCCGCAAATCGCCGAAGTTTATTCGCAGGGGGCAAACCGGGCGCAGGTGTTCCTCAGTGATGGCTTGCAGGTGGATTTGAAGACCGTCCCCTCGCAAAGCTGGGGCGCAGGAATGCTCTACATCACCGGCTCCAAAGCGCACTCCATCCGCCTGCGCCAGCGCGCGATCGAACAAGGGCTGAAACTCAACGAATACGGCGTGTGGCGCGGCACCGATTGCCTCGCCTCCGAAACGGAAGACGCCATGTACACCGCGCTGGGATTGCCCTGGATACCGCCCCCCTTGCGTGAGGACTCAGGTGAACTTGAAGCTGCAGAGCAGGGGCGACTACCTGAACTCGTTCGATTAGAGCAGGTGCGCGGCGACCTGCAAAGCCATTCTACCTGGTCGGACGGATTCAACACGCTGGAGGAGCTGGCACAGACCGCCGTCGTGCTGGGCTATGAGTACCTGGCGATTACGGATCACGCGCATATGCTCGGCGACCAAAGCGACCCGATGACCGCGTTCGAACAGCGCACGCGCGCCATCGAACAGCTGAACGAGCAGCTGGGCGGACGACCGTACTTGATTAACGCCATCGAGGTGAATATTCTCGCGGACGGGACGCTGTTCGCGCCTGAAAAGCTACTTCGCGGAGCGCAGCTTGTGCTGGCGGGCGTGCATGACCATCACGGCTTACCTGCCGAGCAGATGACTCAACGCCTGATCCGCGCTCTGGAACATCCCGCCGTCGATATATTGGCGCACCCTACGGGCAGACGATATGGCAAGCGTCCTCCCAACGACGCCGACTGGGAACAGATTTTCACCCGCGCTCGCGTGCTGGGCAAAGCCGTCGAAATCAACGGCTACCCGACACGCATGGATCCGCCCACGCCGATTGCTCGCCTGCTCGTCGAGAGTGGAGCGTGGATTGCTCTCGGCACGGACGCGCATGCGGCGCGCGACCTGCAAGCGATGGAGCTCGCCGTCGGGCTGGCGCAGCGCGCCTGGGCTACGCCCGAACGCATTCTCAACACGCGCTCGCGGGACGCCCTGCTGCAATGGCTCCGCGACAGGAGGAACGCATCATGATACGCGCTTTTGTGGATCGCATCGAGACAACCGATACCGAGAGAACGCTGGCGGTGTTGCTGATTCGCCTTCCAGACGGCGACTATCTGCAGTGGCTCTGCCCGGTTGAATGGCTGCCCCCCGCCACGCGCGAAGGCGACTGGCTGCGCGTGGAGTTCACCCAAGACAGAGAGACGCAAGCCAAAATGCGCTCGGAAATCGAGTCGCTTTTACAGGAACTGCAAGGAGAATAAACGCTTCGCAGGCAAAATCGTCGGACAGACCTTTATCAGGGCACGATTCCTCGAATGAGGCATTTAGATGACACTGCTTTCGGGTATAATTGTGCCGTTCTGAATTGGAGGGCGTCTCTCCTGCTTATTGAGGACTTACCATACAGGAGTTCTGCAGCGCACCCTACCGTATTACGAAGGAGTAGATAGATATGGCTATAGTGAGAGCCTTTCGGGCGACCCGGTTCGCGCGACTAATCCCCGAGGTGGTCGCGCCGCCGTATGATGTGATTGACGAATCGCTTCGCGCCGAGCTGGCGGGGCGCAACCCCTACAATATCGTCCATCTGACCCTGCCTCAAGGCGACGACAACCGCTATGAACACGCAGCACGCCTCCTGCAACACTGGCTCGCTGAAGGCGTCCTGCGACAAGATTCGGAACCTGCCATCTACCGCTATACCCAGCGTTTCTTTGACCCGCTCACGAACACGGTCAGAATCCGCACGGGCTATTTCGTCTTGTTGCACACCGAGCCTTACGAGAACGGCGTCGTGTTGCCCCACGAGCAGACCTTTCCCGGCGTGAAGGAAGACCGCTTCCGCCTGCTGCAGGCGACCCGAACCCATATGGAGACCATCTTCGGGCTGTTCGAAGACACTCCCGCGTTTCAAGAAGCCATCGCCGACCTGTTGTGGGAACCGATTGCCCAGGTAGAGGGCGACGACCTGCCCGAAGGCAACGCGCATAAGCTGGAGCGAATCACGAACCCGGTCGATGTGGCGCGTTTCGAGCGGGCGTTCGAGAACGCGCGTGTATGGATCGCCGACGGACACCACCGCTACGAAACTGCCCTACGCTTTGGACAGGCGTACGGAACTGACGGCTCGCCAGAACGGTTCCTGCCTATCCTGCTGGTTCCGCTGGACGACCCGGGACTGGTGATTTTACCGACGCATCGGGTGCTGGCGGAGCTGCCCCCGGGAACGCCCAGTGACTGGCAGGCGCGTCTCAGTGCAGAGTTCGAACTCGTCCCCGTCGCGCCCGATACGGTCATAGAGCAGATGGCGCGCTACGACGGTGAGGCGATTGGGTTCGTGTGGCGCGAGGGGGCATGGCTCATCCGCCCCAAAGCCTATCCCCCTGTGGAGGAGCTGCCCGACGCGCTGACCCGCCTCGATTCATGGGTGCTGCACGAGCGGGTGATGCCCGCGTTGGGCTACCATGAGCCGTCAAAGACCTACACCCGCTCCGCTGAGGAAGCCATCGATGCCGTGCGTTCGGGCAAGGCGCAGGCAGCATTCTTGCTTAACCCGCCGCCGTTGCGCGCCCTGCAACAAATCGCCAGTGCAGGCGGCAAGATGCCTCACAAGTCCACCTACTTCCATCCGAAGGTGCTGTCGGGGCTGATTCTCTGGCAGGTGAAAGCATGAAGGTGATTGGCGTCATTCCGGCGCGTCTGGCGGCGACGCGCCTGCCCAACAAGCCGCTGCTGGACATCGCGGGCAAACCGATGGTGCAGTGGGTGTGGGAGCGCGCTCGACAGGCGCGCTCCCTGCACGAACTCTACATCGCCACGCCCGACCCCGAAATCGTGCAGGTCGCCGAATCGTTCGGGGCGCAGGCAATGCTCACCAGCCACGCCCATCGGTCGGGGACTGACCGCATGGCAGAAGTCGCCCGCCGCACCGACGGCGAAATCTATGTGAACATTCAGGGCGACGAACCGTTGCTTAACCCCGCAGCCATCGATCGCGCGGTACAGCCCCTGCTGGACGACCCCAGCGTGATGATGAGCAGCCTCTACTGCCACGCGAAGCCTGAAGATTATGAAACCCCCAGCGTGGTGAAAGTGGTGGTAGACCTCAACGGCGACGCGCTCTACTTCTCCCGCTCGCGTATCCCGTATCCCCGCGAAGCGACCGAAGTGCCCGTGCTGCGCCATATCGGGCTGTATGTATTCCGCAAGCCGCTGTTGCTACAGTACGCTCAGTGGGAGCCGACCCCGCTGGAGCGTACGGAGATGCTGGAGCAGTTGCGTGTATTGGAACACGGCTACAAAATCCGGATGGTCTACTTCGGGCATCCGTCGATTGCAGTAGATACGGAGACCGACCTACAGCGGGTGAGAGCGATTTTAGAGAGCGACGGTTCGATGTAGAGGGCGGTGCTGAGCGCGTCGCAGAGGATGGGGTCGTCCCCGATGAGAGTGACGGGTGGGCGCGACGGCGCGGGGTAGCCTGTGCGTGGATCGATGATATGTCCGTAACGCACGCCGTCCACCTCAAAATACTGCTCCGTGTCGCCTGAGACGCCGACGGCGGCGTCGCGCAGTAGCGTCTCGTTGCCGTCGGGCATTCGGAATAGCCAGCCCTCCGCGTCGGGCGGCGCGCCCAGCGCGTAGAGCGTGCTGCCCCCGGCGTCCACCAGAGCCGACTCGATGCCCAGCTCCCGTAGTATCCGCACACACTGCGCAACCGCCCAGCCCTTGCCTATCGCGCCGAAGCTCAGCTCCACGCTCGGCAGCGCATAGTAGACCCAACAGCCCGCCGGCTCCAGCAACACGAAGTCCATTCCTACGCGCTCCAGGCTCTCTTCGACGGCTTCGGCATGAGGAACACGAAACTGCTTGTCTACAAAGCCCCACAGGCGCAGCAGGGGCGTCACAGTCGGGTCGAACACGCCTTCGGTGAGTTCGTACAGTTCTTTGCAGGTCTGCAGCAGCTGGAACAGTTCGGGTTCCACGCGTACGGGGTGCTGGTGGGCGTGCGCATTCAGGTAACACAGGTCGCTGTCGGGCAGATAGAGACTCAGCTGGCGTTCGAGGCGGCGCGTTTCCTCACGCAACTCAGCGGCGACAGCTTCCGCCAATTGCGGGTCGTCATAAGGCAGGTGCAGGGCGTACTCTGTGCCCATCGCGCGCCAGTGGAAGGCGAACATCGAGAGCGATTGTACCCTGAGGGCGCAGGGGCAAGACATCGTTTTCAGGTATAATCCTTTCAGATGCCAATTATCGAGACTGTTGAGGAACTGGCGGAATTCCTGGAGCAGAACGACGAGTGGCGACGCAGACTGTTCGCCATTCTCGTGCCACGCGCGCTGCAGCGCATGCCCGATGAACTGGAAGAGTTCCGTGAAGAGACTCGCGCAGAGTTCAAGGCGGTGCGTCAGGAGATGCGCGAGGGCTTTGAGCGCGTCGACCGCGAGATGCGCGAAGGCTTCGAGCGTGTTGACCGCGAGTTTGAGAATGTGCGTCAGGAGATGCGCGAGGGCTTTGAGCGCGTAGAACAGGAACTTGCGAAGCGCGATGAACAAATCAAGAAGAACACCAACGACATCGCGGAGCTGAAAGGCTTATCGCTGGAGACGAAATATCGTGACCAGGCGCGTTCCTACTTTAGCCAGCTCCTTAAAAATGTGCGCGTCATTCATTTTCCAGATATCGAAGATCGCCTTGCGCCCGAGCCGCCGCTCAGCGAGCAGGAACGCAACGACCTCATCGAAACAGACCTGTTCGTGGCGGGTATAGACAAGATAAGCGGCGAAGAAGTCGTTATCGCCGTGGAGATTTCCTGGACGGTCGACTTGACCGATATTGAGCGCGCCGCGCGTCGGGCGCAGTTGATGGCGGCACGCAGTGTCCCAGCGATTGGGGTCGCCGCAGGGCGCGAACTGGCGGCGGGGGCGCGCGAAGCAGCGCAACAGCTCGGATGCGGAATCATGCTGGGTGGGCGGCTTGAGGTATCACCAGCGTCGCTTGGCGCAAACTGATGTACGCTGAGTGTCCTGCGAGGGAGGGAATGCTATGCGAGTACGCGCGATAGCGGTAGGACTGTGGCTTACTATGATGTTCGCGCTCGGTTTCGCCCAGGCGCGCCTTGAAAAACCACAGCTGGTCAGCACAGAGTGGCTTGCCAGCCGATTGAATGATCCGAATATTCGGATTATCGATGCGCGGGGCGCACTACCTGCGTATTTGCAGGAGCATATCCCGAATGCGATTTTCCTCAGCACAGAAACGCTGCGCGTCAGTCGCGGCGGCATTCCCGGTCAGTTGCTGCCGCCAGAACGCCTCGCCGAGATTTTCGGCGCGATGGGAATCGGTTCAGAGAACGAGGTGGTCATCTACTCCAGCGCAGATGACGCTTTTTCCGCTGCGACCTATGCCGCGCTCGCGCTGATTGCGATTGGGCATACGCGCGTGGGCGTGCTGAACGGCGGGTTTGAAAAGTGGAAAGCCGAGAACCGCCCCCTCACGAACAAAATCCCCACACTGGAATCACAGACACTGGCGGCGCAGCCCAATCTCGAAATCTTCCGCACGCTGGACTGGCTGCAGAAGTATCTCGAGTCGCCAGAGCCAGTGCAATTGCTGGACGCGCGTTCGCCCCAGCAGTATCAGGCGGGGCATATTCCGACGGCGCAGAACCTCTTTCTGCGTGAAATGCTGCGCACGGAGGGGAATGTGAGCGTCTGGCGCAGCCCCGACGAGATTCGCGAGAAGCTCAAGCAGCTCGGCGTGGACACGGGACGCCCGCTGGTGACCTACTGCAATTCGGGGCGCGAGGCGAGCCAGCTCTGGTTCACTCTGCGCTACTTGCTGGGAATCGAGGTTCAAACCTACGACGGCTCGTGGGTGCAATGGAGCGCGAAGGGGTTGCCTGTGGAGAAGTAACAACCAAGAGCTTCCCACAACAGGTACAATTCCCCCGATGCGAAGAGCCTATCATTGGCGCCTGTGGGCGTTGTTGTGGGGTCTGCTGTGGGCGTTTGCGCCCGCGCTGCAACAACCCCCGAT
>JAOAES010000202.1 GCA_026416655.1 Fimbriimonadales bacterium | reverse complement strand
GCAGCGCATCCAGCGCGCGGAGGCGGAAGCCTCCGCCCGTCAGGAGATGGCGGCGCAGAGCCTGCAGGGACGCATCGCCGCCTTGCAGGACGCTCAGATCGACACGGAAGCAGAAGAAGAACTGGCGCGTATCGAGCAGCGTCTGGGGCTGCGCCCCGCGCCGGCGACCGACTCTGTCGCCGCCAGCGCAACCGCTTCCGTCGACGACTCGGAAGCCCTCAAAGAACTCGAGGAGCTGGAGCGCAAGTTGCAAGCCGCGCAAGGCGAAGGGAATAAGCAGAGCGGGGCGTGATACGCCCTCACCCCCTGCCCCTCTCCCGCACGCGGGAGAGGGGCAGGCAATCGGGATTACTCTTCCAGCTGCGCAATCGGCACAGGGAC
Source organism: Fimbriimonadales bacterium (assembly GCA_026416655.1). Lineage (GTDB taxonomy): Bacteria > Armatimonadota > Fimbriimonadia > Fimbriimonadales > GBS-DC > GBS-DC. The sequence continues at coordinate 1,524 of JAOAES010000202.1, read as the reverse complement.
ACCGCCCTGACGCGCCGACTCCCACGCCGCTTCCGTGAACGCCGTGATGCGCAGCGCGTTCTCAGGCTTCGACTGCACCTCCTCGCGCCCTAAAATCGCGTTCACGAAGTTGATTACAGGCTGGGAACCTTGCGGCAGCTGCTCCTGCTTGTAGCGGTTGCCGTGCGCGTCGCAAATCTCCAGCTGGTCGTGGCGTATCAGATAGCTCGCCTCGCTCCCGACCACCGTAATCTCCTCGTGCCAGCCGACCGTCGTGCTGCCAATAATCGACAGGTTGCCGATAGTACCGTTCGCGTATTCAAACGCCAGCGCGGAGTTGATGTCCACCTTGCGGTCAAAATACTGCATATACGCGCTGACTTTGGTGGCGGGCGCGTCGATAATCCACATCAGGAAGTCCACCAGGTGTGAGCCGGTGTCGTTAATCTGCCCGCCGCCGGAGAGCGCGGGGTCCTGACGCCAGGTGTTCGCCGTGCTGCGCATCCAGTTCTGCAGGTTAATCGCCTGCACAAAGTGCGGTTCGCCAATCTCGCCGCGTCGGATGCCCTCGTACACATAGCGGTACACGGGGATATAGTGCCGCTGGTAGGCAATCAGCCCCACTTTGCCCGTCTCGCGAATGCGCTTCACCAGCATCCGGGCATGCTCGACGGTGCAGACCATCGGCTTTTCGATCATCACATGCAGTCCCTTGTCCAGCGCCGCCATCGCCTGCTCAAAGTGCAGGGTGTGGGGCGTCACGATAATCACACCGTCCAGCTCCACCTTTTCCAGCATTTCGCGATAGTCGTCAAAGAAGGGCGCGCTCTGCAGCTGGGGAAAGCGTTGCAGCGTCGCGTTGCGCTGATCCTGACTCGGCTCCGTGATGGCAACCAGTTCCGCATCGCTGACGCCCTGCAACACATTGATATGGTGGCGCGCCATACCGCCGCTGCCAATCAGTCCTAAGCGTACCTTGCTCATATTTCAGCCTCCACAAAGGGCGTTTTCGCCCCGCGCAGGGTTCGATGAAGGGGGCGAAGTTCCTGCCTGCTGCGCCGAGAAGGAGGGGAGCCTTCTATCGGTTTCCCCTTCTGGGTCTGTCTCCGAGCGCATGAATTCGCGCCCACACAATCGAAAAACCCCGCCTACGCGGGGTTTTTGAAACCCGCGAAGGCGGGTTTTACAGTTGTGTGGGCGCGAATTCATGCGCCTTGACAGGTTCACAAGTCAGGGAAACTTAGAGCGATACTTCCCATATACGCGCTAAACCAGGTAGATTATACCGAAAGTCGGCGGCGTGCTTGCCACGCCGCCGACTGCGGATGCTACTCCTCGTCCTTGCCGCCTTTGCCGCCGACGGGCGCGTACTCGTCCACTTCCTCCGTCGTGTGGTAGCCCAGCTCGTGTTCGATGGTCTCCGCCACCGAGCCGCGCTTGCTCCAGTAGACCGAGAAGAGCAGCGCGCCCACCGCCACCGCCGTAACGCCGATGCGCACTGCGTCGGGCAACGGCTGAATCACAATCGGCGCAATCAGAATCGCG
>JAOAES010000191.1 GCA_026416655.1 Fimbriimonadales bacterium | reverse complement strand
TCTGCCAGCGAGGTGAACTTGCTATGACAGTCAAGTGGGCGCTGGTGAAAACCAGCCCGTTTCAGTGGCTCAGCGAGGACGAGACGCACGAAATCCTGAGCCGTATGTTGAGCGTGCGTTATAATCCGGGCGAGCGTCTGGAGCTGGGACGCGAACCCGGCGGCTGGTGGGTTGTGGAGAAAGGGCTAATGAAGGTCTACACAATTGCGCCCGACGGCAGCGCGCTGACCTATGCCATCTTAGGCGAAGGCGACTCGTTCGGCGAGACGACCATCCTCACGGGACACTGGGTGCGCGCCACCGTCGAAGCGCTGGAGCCAACCGAAGTGCGCTACCTCTCCGCTGAGCAGTTCGAAAACCTCCTGAGAGAACACCCTGACTTTGCGCTCGCGCTGCTGCGCAATTTAGCGGAGCGGATACGGCAGTCGGAGGAGCGCGTGTTCCACATCAGCCGGCTGAAACTGAGCCAGCGCGTGGCGCACGCCCTTCTGGGACTGGCTCAGACCATCGGCGAGCAAACCGATGAGGGGATCGAAATCCACCTCACGCATCAGGAGATTGCCGACTATGTGGGCGCGAGCCGCGAGGCGGTCAGCCGCACACTTGGACGCTGGGCGCGCAAAGGCTGGCTTGCTACCAATCGCAAGTCGGTTATTCTCAAAGACCTGCGCCCGTTCCAGATAATGACCAACCAGCTCAACTTCGCCGCATAAAAAAGCGGGTGGAGAGACGCCCCTCTCCACCCATACGAGTTGCGAGGTGATCGGTTGCTTACTTGGGCATAATAACCCGGTCGATGACATGGATGACGCCGTTATCCGCCTCGATGTCGGTCTGGATCACATTCGCGCCATCCACCTGCACGCCGCCTTCCGTATTCACGGTGATGCTCTGACCCTGCACGGTCTGGAGCTGGCTGCTGCGCACGACATCTGCCGCCATCAGCTTGCCCGGCACCACATGGTAGGTCAGAATCGCCGTGAGCTGCTCCTTATTCGCCAGCACGGCTTGCAGCGTGTCCTGCGGAATCTGGGCGAACGCCTCGTCGGTCGGGGCGAACACAGTGAAGGGTCCTTCGCCACTCAGCGTCTCTACCAGACCCGCTGCCTGAACGGCTTGAACGAGCGTATTGAACTTCCCTGCTTGGACTGCGATATCTACAATCGTTGCCATAGTGAACCTCCTGTCTGTCGCGCGATTTTTCACGCATCTAAAGTATGCTCTCTCAGAGGGGGGCAGTGTCTGTGATTGGAATCACACTGAGCTGAATTCGGGGTATAATCCACTCACAAAGGAGGCGGAGTATGGAGCAGGCTCCTGAACGCACGGATGTCTACACCCTGCTGCGCTACACGCTGGATTTGTACATCACAGGCGCATGGCAACTGATGGGCTTTCTGCCCGACCCTGCGACGGGAAAGACTCATGTCGCGCTGGAGGAAGCGCAGATTGCCATCGATTGCGCCGATTTTCTGGCAGGAAAACTCAAGCCGCGCCTCGAACCAGAAGCGCAACGGGAGTATGAGCGTCAACTCCGCGACCTGAAGCTCAACTTTCTGACGAAGCAGAACGAATCGCGCACGGAGGCATAAGATGGGGATGATTCTATGGGCGCGCGCTTTCGCGCAAGGCGTTTGGGAAAGGCGAATTCAGGCGCAGACAGCGATTCGCGTGGGACTGTTGCGCACAACCGCCGTGCTGCGCTCGCTGCCAGAGACGGCGCGGGAACAGATTCGGCACTGGCGCGGCAAAAGCGTCGAGTTCCCAATTGAGGAACAGAGAGTTCTACTGGCGGAGTACTACGACCGATTCGAGCAGCTGGCGGAGCTGATTTGTGATGCGGCGTTCGCAGGCGCGGGTGAGCCGTTTCAAGAGCAGTACGCTACGCTCCGACGCTGGCTCCAGCGCGCTTATCCCCAGCTCAAGCCCTACATGACAGGACACATGAACTGCGATCCCAGCGACGCCGAGTTCGGCATGCAGGTTCTGGGCAAACCCACCGACGCGATGGAAGCCCTCTTCGCGGCGGAGACCGTCGAGGACATCCTGCGCCACGACCAGGGCGACCTGATTGGACGCCTCGAACGCGCCCGCAGCGCGCTCTACCGCTACGCCGACTACCTAAGAGAGGTTGTCTGAACTCGCGAGCAGGTACAATTAAGCCGCTATGAATCCGATTGTTCCGCTAACGGCGGTGCAGCTGCCGATGAGCAAGCCACGGCGTCGCACACGCGAGGTCAAAGTCGGCGAGATCGGCATTGGCGGCAATAACCCCATCCGCGTCCAGTCGATGATTACCGCCGAGACGATGAACACGCAGGCGGCGGTCGAGCAGATTATTCAGCTTTACGAAGCGGGTTGCGAAATCGTGCGCGTGACGGCTCCCAACCTGCGCGAGGCGCAAAACCTGGGCGAAATCCGTAAGGAACTCCAGCGCCGCGGCTACGGGCGTATCCCCCTCGTCGCCGATGTCCACCACCAGGGCATGGACATCGCACTCGAATGCACCAAACATGTGGACAAGGTGCGCATCAACCCCGGACTGTTCGTGTTCCGCAAGCCCGACCCGACGCGCACGGAATACACGCCTTCCGAGATTCAGCAGGAGCTGGAGGCGATCGAGCAGGCGTTCCTGCCCGTTATTAAAGCCTGCAAGGAGCGCGGGCTGGCGATGCGCATCGGCGTCAATCACGGCAGCCTCTCGGAGCGAATCAAAGTTATGTACGGCGACTCGCCCGTCGGAATGGTCGAGTCGGCGATGGAGTATCTCAAAATCTGCGAGGCGCACGGCTTCAAGAACCTCGTCATCTCGCTCAAAGCGAGTCGCGTGCCGATAATGCTCTCCGCGAACCGCCTGATGGTCAAGCGCATGGAAGAAGAGGGGATGGACTACCCCCTGCATCTGGGCGTGACCGAGGCGGGCGACGGGATGTATGCGCGCATCAAGAGCGCGATTGGAATCGGAACCCTGCTGGCGGAGGGCATCGGCGACACGATTCGCGTCTCGCTGGCGGAAGACCCCGTCAACGAAATCGAAGTCTGCTACGACATCCTGCAGGCGTTGGGACTGCGCAAGACGAAGGTGGAGTATATCGCCTGCCCCTCCTGCGGGCGCACGAAGTTCGACCTGCCCACCGTGCTGAACCAGGTGCGTGACGCCACCAAGCACCTCGTGGGACTGGATATCGCGGTGATGGGGTGTTTGCACCCCGACTCGCCCGTGATGACGCGCGAGGGGTTGCGCCCGATTCACAGCGTTCAGACGGGCGATCTTGTGCTGACTGACCGAGGCGATTTCCAGCCCGTCGTCCAAACCGAGACGCACGAGTTTGAGGGCGAGCTAATTGAGCTGCGCAGTGCGGGAATGCCCCCTGTGCTGTTCACGCCGAACCACCCGGTGCTGGCGCTGGAGCGTGCGTCGCGTCCCAAGCGCGACCGCCCGCGCTTCGAAAACATCGCGCACTGCGCTGGACGGAGCGAGGAAGCGCGCTGGCGCGCCGCTGAAAACCTGCAAACAGGCATGGTCGTGCTATATCCCATTTTGCAGGGCGAGCAGGCGCAAGTCTTCGTACCTGAATATCCTGACACACCCGTGAACGAGGCGTTCCTCACTGCCGCTGCGTGCTACCTTGCCGAAGGCAGTATCGGCGGCAAGACGGGCAGGACGCATCAAGCGTTTTTCACTTTTGGCGTGCATGAGACGCGCCTTGCCCAGCGGCTTGCCGACGCGCTGAAGGCATTAGGCGCAACACCCTCGCAGCGCACAAGACGCAACACGCTGGAAATCGTGCTGCACTCTACAGAGTGGGCGGGACGACTTGCTAACTTGTTCGGGCGACGCGCTGAGAACAAGCGTATGCCCGACTGGATGCTGACCTTGCCGTGTGAACAGCAGGCGCAACTGTTGCGTACCCTATGGCGCTGCGACGGCTATGTGGGCGTGGTGAATGGCTACCCCCGTGCGCAATATGTTACTGTTTCGCCCACGCTCGCGTTTCAGGTGCATCAGTTGCTCATCCGACTGGGCGTCGCAGCGGGGCTGACTGTGCGCAAGCCGTTTCATCGCCAACCCGTTTATACCGTCTCCATCACAGGCGCGGACGCCCTACGACGCTTTGCAGAACTGATGGACTACAAAATTGAGCTGCCTGAAACGCGCCAGCGCACTGACCGACTCGCCATAGACGCCCGCTACCTCTATCTGCCAATACGCATGGTCAGGCGCGTTCCCTACACAGGCACGGTCTATAACCTGGAGGTCGCGAAGGCGCACACTTACACGGGCAGTCTCGCGTTAACACACAACTGTATCGTCAACGGACCGGGCGAAATGGCGGACGCCGACTATGGTTATGTGGGGCGCGGCGGCGGCAAGATTGCGCTCTATCGCAAGGGCGAACTCGTGAAAAACGACATCCCTGCCGAGCGCGGTGTCGAGGAACTCATCGCGCTGCTCAAAGCCGACGGCGTGTGGCGCGAGCCTGAGTAGAGCCACAGCGCAACTTATACCAACGAAAAATGGGCTGAGGGGCGCATCCCCTCAGCCCTATTCTGTTACGCCCGGAAAGGAAGTCGTTGCTTACTTCTTGCGGCGGCGCAGCGCAACCAAGCCTGCAAGACCCGAAGCCAACGCCAACATGCTCGCCGGCTCCGGCACCCAGTCCTGCTCCACCAGC
>JAOAES010000033.1 GCA_026416655.1 Fimbriimonadales bacterium | reverse complement strand
TCGGGTCGCGCAACGCGCTAATCAGCTCCTCCACCGCCAGCGGGGTCTTCTCTTCGGCTAACGTACGCACGGCGTTCAGGCGCGTGGCGACATCCGCCTGCCCCCGCAACTGGCGCATTGCACGCCAGCCCCGCGGACGCGCCGACGCCCGCAACTGCGACAGCACATAGCGCGTCGAACGCTCGTCCGGCTCGCGAATGCCTCGAAGCCACGGCAGGGCGAACAGCCGAAACGTAGACGCACAAGCGAACAGCACGAAAAAGCGCGTCGGGTCAGGCACGTAGGGCTTCAACGCCTCCATCAGCGCACCGCTCGCAAACGCCGCCAGACCGCCCATCAGCGATACAATTGCACTGAGCGCGCCCATATACACCGCTCGCTGCTCCGGCGGCGCGACCGCCACATTCAAGTTAAACTGCGTCAAGCCCACCCCCGCCCACAGCGAACCCGCCAGCACCTGAATAAAGTAAATCACGCCGACGCTCCACAAATAACGCTCCGGATCGGTCAGAAACCACAGGTACGGCAAAAACGTCACGCCCCACATCGACAGCACCAGCAGTGGCTTGTTGCCGAACTTATCCGCCAAGTAGCCCCATATCGGCATCGCCAAGCTACTGAAGAGCGCGGCAATCAGCCCCGATATCTGCACCATCAGGTAGGGCATCTGGATCTGCTCCAGCATATAGACCGTGAAGAACTGCCCTGCGAACATCTGCCCCCACACCAAGAAAGTGTTGAAGCCCAGCAGCATGCGGAAGTTGCGCGTGCGGAACGGCTCACGATAGAACTCCAGCACGCCGCGCAGTCCCTTGCGCTCGACAGGGGCACGGGGCGGCTCTGGCATCTTGCGCAACGCCCAGAGCGACAAAAACAGAAACAGCGCGCCCAACCCATACAACACGGCGAATGCGACCGCCTCCGAGAACCGCTGATACTTCACCGCCTGATCCAGAAAAATCGCGGGGGGCAACGCCGACGCCGCCGAGACCAAGCCCAGTATCATGTTGCGCCTGCCAAAATAACGCCCGCGATAGTCGGGCGGCACCAGCGCGCTCAGCCACGCCAGAAACGCCGGACCCGCAAACGAACCCAGAATCGCCGACAGAATCAGCAAGCCTGCAAACAGGTGCAACCGCGGCGCCGAATCGCTCAGGAACGGCAGGAACGCAATCGCGATGAACGGTAGGCGCGAGTAGAACGCATAGCGAATGACCAGGCGTTTCTGACTCGGTGCGGTATCCGCTAAATAGGCGGTCAGAATCTGCAACGCGCCCGCCAGCGACGGTACAGAGGTGATGATACCAATCCACAGGTCGTTCGCCCCGAAATAGCGCGCCAAGCCAATCTGGAACGCGCCCGAAGTGAGCGCGACGAACAGCGTAAAAAAGACCGCGTCCCAGTTCGCCCAGCGTAAGCCCCGCGCGATTTCAAGGCGCGATAAGCCGCGCTCGGAGAGCGTCATAGGGCGCGCACCTCCATACGCCAGTCCACAATATCTAAGTCGGGGTCGGGCGCATCCCCACGCGGCTCAAGGTTCGTATCCGCGTTGCGCAAAATGCGGTTCTGGTCAATACGAATATTCAGATACTGGCTCACGCCCAGCGCCGAGTCGCCCAGCGCGTCTACGACCTTGGGCGTCAAATCGTTCGGGTCAAGCGGGATGCGGTCGGTGGCGACGATATTGAGCTGAATAAACTGCATCTGCGCGGCTTCCCGAGGCGCAGGAAGAAACTGCGTGAGGTCGATCTCAAAGCGCAGGCGGCTGGACTGTGCGCCGACGGGTTCACTGAAGCGCGGCGCGCCAAGATATTCAAACACCGAGAGGTTCGTGTTGGGCACAACCCGATAGAGCGCGTAGCCCCCCACGGGCTGCAGGTTGTCAAAACGCATGAAGTGGGTGAACGCGCCCGCCGCGAAGCCGTTGCCCCACGGCGGCGCAACGACAGGCACGGGCCCCGCCTGCCCCGTCGGGTCGTTGCTAAGATTGAAAAGCACAAAGTAGTGATAGTCGGGACGAATGCGCCCCGCTACCTGAACTTCCACCACGATTCGCCGCACGCCGCCTGTGTCGGGCGTGTCCGGGAAGCGTGCGCATGCGGATAGGCTGAGAAGCAGCAGGCAGGCTCCTGCCCGTGCAGCGTGCCTTATCCTCCCTGACGCGCCCTGCAGCATGGTATGGAGTATACCTGCGCTTCAAGGGAGAAACCCTTTGCGAATGACTTCGCCCCCCTACAGTCGAAAACCCCCCCCTACGCGGGTTTCAGAAACCCCGCGTAGGCGGGGTTTTTCGATTGCGTGGGTGCGAATTTAAGTCCCTCAAATGTTAAGGCGTCCCTTTTCACGCACGGATGCGGGGGCATCCGACAGGCGTAGTGTAGGGGCACGCCCCCGTGCGTGCCCAGAAACCCAACACCCACGATCTGTCTCTTATACACATCT
>JAOAES010000025.1 GCA_026416655.1 Fimbriimonadales bacterium | reverse complement strand
CGGCAGCTGCACCTGCTTGCGTATCGCGCCCTTGCCCGAACTCATCGCGCTCATAGCCGTTTCTTCGTATAAGCGATAAACCCGCGCCGTGGAAGCGTGTTCAAAAACGCGAACAGCGAATACTCCGCCTCGCGTCGCTCCAACTTGAACTGCTGCACGAGCCTCTGGACAATCGTCTCCACTTGATGACGCCCATCACAGAGCGACCAGACGAGACTGCCGATTTCGTCCAGCTCGATGCGATGTTCGCGAGGTAGCTTGAAAATCCTGCTGAACCAGCCGAACAGCCCACGCGGTTTCAAAGGCACAATCAGGATGTAGACGCCGTCTTCGTTCTGCTCGGATTGCACCGCCGCGTTGCGCAGGGGATAGAGGCGCAATACCTGCTTGCGGTCGACTTGGGGCGGCGCGCTGCGTCGAAAGAAGCGTTTCAGCAGCATACCGTGCGCGCCATCACCTCCTCGATGAGATTCGAGCGGAACGGCGAGAAGTGCTGGAGATGGAACACCGTGTTGCGCTCTTTGCAGAACCATGCGACAGCGCGCACGCGCCATGCCGGCAGGCGCAGGCGCAACGGGCTGACGACGCACTCATTTAGCAGCGCGCCCCAGCCCAGCCGCGTCTTCAGATGCACGCCGAAGTCGTGCTCGCTCCAGGTGAACGGCTCGCGCACACCCCGCCAGTTGCGCCAGCGCAGCCAGTAATCCGCCCACTCCGCAAGCTCGTAGCCCTTCATCAGCTGCTCCGCGCGGGCGATGCGCTCGATGAGCAGTCGCTCATGCCGACGGCTCAGCGTCAGGCGCGTCTGCCCCGTCAGCACCTGCGCCTTCTCAAGGCGAAAATCGGCGGGCGCGGCGGTCTGTAGCCCGTACAGGCTCCACTCTACCCACCCGTCCTCGTCAGGCGCGACGCGCACACTCTCGAAAATCGGGCGCGCCAGCTGAAACAGGGCGTCATGCTTGGAAGCGGAGCGGAGCTGGATTAGTAGAATCGTGTGATGTTCGGGATCGCGCTGGATGCGTCCGACGGCGCGCTCGTCGGAACGCCAGCGGAACTCGATGCAGTGTTCGTCAACGGGATGGATTGTCCCCGCGAAGGGCTGACGCGCCTTGCGCTTGGCGCGTTCCAGCTGCTTGAGGAACTGCTGCAGCACATAGTTCAGGTCGGTTTTACGGCGGGAGCGCGTCCATTTGAGGTCGATTTCCGCGCTGTGGGGCGAGCCGATTTGCATAAACCCGTCGCGCCACTCACCCGAATAGCCCTTGAGAAACCAGTCAGGCGGAGTATGAAGCCGAATCCCCTGCCAGCCGATTAGATTAGGCAGGGCAGGAGACGCTTTTGCCTCACCTGCCTGACCGTCCGTTTTCACTTCTGCGTCTGTTCCGCCTCGTCTTCGGTACGCGTCGCGCGGCGGAACTCCGTCAGAGCCTCCCCAATCGACCGCGCCAGCGCGGGCAGACGCGACGCGCCAAACAGCACCAGCACGATGACCAGGAGAATCATCCACTCCTGCGTACCCATATATCCCAGAATCGGCATACTCGGTTCTCCTCCAAAAGGTAGTATACCCTATCTGAGAATCGCGCTGCGACACGGGCAGGTATAACTATTTCTCGAATGCGCGAATCGGGTTTTGACATTCAGCGCGTGATTGAACTCATTGCCGAGCGCAAAATCGAGGAGGCGATGCAGGAGGGCAAGTTCGACGACCTGCCCGGCAAGGGCAAGCCGCTGCCTTTAGACGAGGAGTGGTTCGCACCGCCTGAGCTACGCCCCGCTATTCGCCTGCTCAAGAGCGCAGGGGTGCTGCCCGACTGGCTGGAGCGCGCCCGCGAGATCGAACGCCTGCGCGAGGACGCCCTGCGCCTGTGGCGTATCGCCGAACGCGAATACCCCCGTGCCTGCCAGCTTAGCGCAGAGCGGTTTACCGCGTGGCGCGACGCCAGCTGGCAGGGCATTCTGAGCCTGATGCAGCGTGTGAACAGCCTGATTTTAGCCTATAACTGCACCGCGCCCGCCAACGCCTGCCCCCAGACCCCGTTTCAGATTGAGGCAGAGCGGAAGCGGTTCTACGCGCAGTTCGTGCAGGAAGAGGGCTGACGCACAAACAGGATTCACTGTTCGAGAATCGAACTCATTTGCAAATGTTTAATGCCGAGCGCACCCATGATACGCCCTACCCACCGCAGGAGGAGCGCGTCGCGAGCCGGGCACGGTGGGACGCTTTCGCGCGGCGGCTGCGGGCGCATCTGCGTTTCGCGTTGGGGCTAACGCCCGACCTGCCCCCTGCGCCGTTGCGTGTCCTGCGCGCCGAATCGTATCGCGGTGCGGGCTTCCGAATTGAACGCTTCGCGCTGGAGACCCTGCCCGATTTCTACCTCACGGGCAGCCTGTTCATCCCGGAAACGCCCGTCGATAAACGCGCTCCCGCGATGATGCAGCCGCACGGGCACTTCGAACATGGCAGGCTCAACGAAGCCGATGTCCTGCGAGCGGTCGCCCTCGCCCAGGCGGGCGTGTATGTCTTGAGCTACGATATGGTCGGCTACAACGACCTGTTCCAGCTGCCGCACTGGGGCGCGGAGCCGGTGGAATGGCGTCGCTGGGGCTTCAGCCGTGCGGGGCTACAGACATGGAACAGCCTGTGCGCGTTCGAGTGGCTCCGTCGCCAGCCCGAAATCGACCCTGAGCGTATCGGCTGCAGCGGGATTTCGGGCGGGGGCACGCAGACCTTTCTGCTGAGCGCGCTGGAGCCGCACCTGAGCTGCGCCGCCCCGGTGAAGATGGTCTCCAGCCTCATGCAGGGCGGATGCCTCTGCGAGAACGCGCCGCTTCTGCGCCTGTTTGCGGGCAACCCTGAAATCGCCGCACTCACCGCGCCCCGCCCGATGCTGCTCATCTCCGATTCGGGCGACTGGACGCGCGATAACCCGGAAGTGGTTGCGCCTTACCTTCAGCGTGTCTATCGGCTGTTTCGCGAGGAGTCGCGATTTCAATGGGCGCATTACCATGAGGGGCATCAGTGGGGCGCGGAGCCGCGCAAAGCGTATTACGAATGGCTCGCTCGCCTGTGGAGCCTGCCGCGCCCGCCGCAAGACCCCGCCCTGCAGTGGGAGACGCTCATCCCCGCCTTGCGTGTGTGGGGCGACGCACTGCCCAAGCCCGCCGACGCGCCTACAGGCGACGCTGTGTTCGGCGTGTTCCAGAAGCAGGCGCGCACGGCGGTCACACGCTGGCGGCGCACGCGCCGATTCGAGAAAGAGGCGCAGGAGGCGATTCTGAGCATGCTGGGACTGGAACGCGCTCAGGATGCCCTGAACGACCCGCTCCCCGAAGTGTGGCAGGGCGCGCTGGAGACGCCGCACGCCCCACGCCGCGCCGTCGTGTTCGGCGACGCCCGCGCCCGACGCTACGAACGCGAGGGCTACATGCTGCTCAGCCTGCCGGAGCTGCCCCGCACAGCGCCCGCAACCCACTACGCCTATCACACCACCTACAACCTGACGCCCGACACGGCGCGCGCCCGCGCGGTTCTGGGGCTACTGCTCCGCTTGAAGCCGAAGGCGACGCGCCTCGCTGTCGTCGCCCAGGGCGAGTGGGCAATCCTGTGTGCGCTGGCATGCGCCCTCGCACAAATCCCGCTCGACACGCCAGACGCCGCCGAGAGGTCGCCGTTAGACCTGCCCGGCTATGAGCGCCTCGGCGGCTGGGAGACCGCACGACGGCTGGCGGCGCAACCGTCCTAAATTATTCGAAGAGCCGTTTCCAAACCCCAGCGGTCAGGTATATTTACACGCATGGAACTCGCCGCACTGGTCAGGCGCGTACTGGAAGGGGACGATTTAGACGCCACGCAGGCGGAGACGCTGATGGACGCCATGATGCAGGGCGCACTCACGCCCGTACAGATTGCGGGCGTGCTGATGACGATGCGCACGCGGGGGGAGACGCTCCAGGAACTCATCGGCTTTGCGCGGGCGATGCGCACCCACTCCGTGAAAGTGCCTATCGATAACCCCGACTTGCTGGATACCTGCGGGACAGGGGGCGATAGGCTGAAAACGTGGAATCTCTCCACCGCGACCGCGTTTGTAGTCGCAGCGGCGGGCGTGCCCATCGCCAAGCACGGCAACCGCGCGGTGAGCAGCCGGTGCGGCAGCGCAGATGTGCTGGAAGCGTTGGGCGTGAACCTGAACCTGACGCCGGAACAAATCGCGCAGGGAATTGAACAAGTGGGCGTGGGCTTTATGTTCGCACCGATGCACCACCCTGCGATGCGACATGTCGCCCCGGTGCGTCGGGAACTGGGCGTGCGCACCGTGTTCAACCTGCTGGGACCGCTCACGAATCCCGCGAACGCGCGCAAGCAGCTGCTGGGCGTGTTCAGCTGGGAGTGGCTCACGCTCATCGCCGAGGCGCTGGCAGAACTTGGAACGGAAAGGGCGCTGGTCGTGCACGGGATGGACGGTTTAGACGAGGTCTCGCCGATTGGGGTCACGGTCGCAGCGCATCTCAAGCCCGACGGCGCGATCGAGACTTTCGAGTTCACACCAAGCGATTTCGGTCTGGAGCCTGTGCCCGAGAGTGCGCTCCTGCCGGGCGAGACGCCGCAGGAAAATGCGCAGATTCTGCGTGCGGCGATTACGGGCGATGATGAACGGCGGATGCGCGCCATCCTGCCCAGCGCGGGCGTCGCGCTGTGGGTCGCTGGGCGCGTGGACGACATCCGCGACGGAATCCTGCTGGCAATGCGCGCGATCGAATCGGGGCGCGCCGAAGAGACGCTGGAAGACTTTATAGCGTATACGCAAAGCGGTGCGGCTACGCCGCGCCCAGCACCTGACGCTCAACAACCCTGAGCGCACGCTCCGCCTCGCCCGGCAGTTCACCGCAGGCAAAATTCAGAACCCAATTCAGCGCGAATCGTTCCGCTTTCAGGCGCGCAAACGCCTGTGCGCGGACAGCCTTCGCTTCTACCGCCTGCCGGGCGACCGCGGCCAGTGGGTGGAAACCTACGGGCGCGACACTTACGTAGACTACGAACAGCCCCTGATTATTTAGCCACGCTAAATTCTGCGCGACCCCCCCACCCCGCTGAACTCAAAACAAATGTCTACAGGGGGGTCGCGCAACTCTTAGCCACGCTAAATAAATGAACTCAACCCAAAAACGCCCCCCCCGTAAACCCCGCCAAACACCCCAAAACACACCCCAATCTGAACTCAAAATCCGCACCCAAAAACCTGCCCCTCCAAAGAGCCAATTCACACTACCTTTTGCGCGACCCCCCCTCCCAATCGCCCTTGAGTTCAAAATCGGAGGGGGGTCGCGCAAAGGCTGAGTTCAAAATTTTCGTCAATTGTTAAGAAGCGGGCAAACCCCTTGACAAGAGGGGGGTGTAATGAGGTAAGCTATACCGTAGCATTCGCCCCTAAGGGCGGGTGCCCATTGAAACGCGTTAACCTTTTGTAAGCGCAACTGCCGGCGCTGCCGACCGTAGCATTCGCCCCTAAGGGCGGGTGCCCATTGAAACACTGTTGCGTTTATACGATTATTCACCCGCAGGCGTAGGGTAGCATTCGCCCCTAAGGGCGGGTGCCCATTGAAACACACCTTACCTACGAGGAGGTCTGATGAGCTGGGTTTACCCGCGTAGCATTCGCCCCTAAGGGCGGGTGCCCATTGAAACCATAAGAAGGAACTTTAGTTTCATCTTGCCCTGCCCACAAAACATCAAGTAGCATTCGCCCCTAAGGGCGGGTGCCCATTGAAACCCGCGCGTGCAGGACTGTTGTGGGCTTGATCCTGCCC
>JAOAES010000019.1 GCA_026416655.1 Fimbriimonadales bacterium | reverse complement strand
TCCTTAACCTCTTCGATGCGGCGAATGCGATAGTAGTTGCCCCACGCGACCATGCCGCCTTCAAGGTTCATCGCCTCGTAGCCGCGCTCGCGCAGCAAGTTCGCCACATACTCCGACGAACCGCCCTTCGCGCATACTGCCACGATAGGCTTGCCCTTCGGTACGCGGGCGATGTTTGCTTCCTCGTTCTCTATGAACTGGAAGTACGGGATATGCAGGGTCTCGACGGGGTTGCGCCCCTCGATTTTCCAGCGGTCGAACTCGTCCTGGTTGCGCACATCCAGCAGCAGGAACGAATCGCCGCGCTCAATCATCTGATCCAGCTCTGCCACACTAATCGCGGTTTTGGTGATAGTAGCCATCTGTCATACCTCCCTGTTAGGATAGTTGGTTTCTGGAAGCCTCTGGTTTGCGCTTCCATATGGTTAGAGGCGCAGGAAATGACAGAGGATTCATCAGGTGAGGCCCCAATCGATATCACAACACTCTGACGAACGCCCCGCCGGGCATCCGCCTTGCCAGCCCTTGTATTTCCAGAATCGTCAGCTCGGCTTGTGCAACGTGCACAGGTAAGCCGACTGCACGTGCGAGCACGTCCACATGGCGCGGCTCCAGGTCCAGTGCGCCAAGCAACTTCTCCTGCGTCTCAGTAAGAATAGGCAGGCTTAGGGTTCGTTCGCGCGGGTCGGTCTGGATTTTCAAAGTGTTCAAGATATCTTCGGCGTACTCCACCAGCGCCGCGCCGTCTTTGATGAGCGCGTGGCATCCCTTACTTTTGGGATTATCGATGCTGCCGGGCACAGCGAACACTTCGCGCCCGTATTCGGCAGCGAGCCGGGCAGTAATCAGGGCGCCGCTGGCTTCGGGAGCTTCCACCACGAGTGTACCGAGCCCCCACGCGGCGATAAGCCGGTTGCGTACAGGAAACCGCCATGCGTCAGGCGAGGCGTCCCATGGGTATTCCGAAATCACCGCGCCGCCCGATTCGACGATGCTCCGGAATAGCGTACGGTTCTCGGCAGGATACAGGCTACCCAGCCCGCTACCCAGAATAGCGACGGTGCGTCCACCGGCTTCGAGCGCAGCGCGGTGTGCGACTGTATCCACGCCGAGTGCGCCGCCGCTCACGATGGTTAGCCCCGCTTCGCACAGGTCGCGCGTGAACCGTTCAGCGACCATGCGCCCGTATGCACTGGGTCTGCGTGTGCCCACAACGCTGACAGCGAACCGGTCGCGTTCCTGCAGTTCGCCCCACACAAAAAGCGCAGGTGGTGGGTCGGGAAGCACCTCAAGCAGACGCGGATAGTCCGGTTTTCCCATCACGATTAGTTGCGCATCGCCTGTCTCCAATAATGTTGGGAGACGCATTGCCGCGCCCGCTACGCGCTCAATTGCAGCGACATCCGCCTCGCGCATGCCTGGAACCTCGCGCAACGCCTCCATCCTCGCGCTCAGCACGCTGTCTGGGTCACCAAAACGCTCCAGCAACGCACGCAGCTTATTTGCAGAGAACTCGAGGCTCAACAGCCTCAGCCACGCTTCCAGCTCCTCTCGGCTCATGGTCGCTCTACAAACTCCCACTCGCGTTTTCGGAAATAACTCAGTCCCAGCAGTGCCACCGCTGCGCCCAGCAACAGGTTCAGCCCCAGCAGCCACAACGGTAACGGCATATCCGGGAACTGGGTCACCTGTCCCAGCGCGGCGTTTTCCTGCACAATTGTAATCGGGGGTAGGATTGCCTTACGGTACGCCATCGCCAGTGCCGCCATCGGGTTCAGCAGGTGATACGCCCAAAACAGCCCCTCACGATAGGCGTCGGGAACCAGTGTCGTGTGGCGCAATTGCTCAGAAAAGTAAATCACGGGCGTCAGAAAAAACAGTAGCTGCAGCCCCACACTCACCAGATATTTCACATCCTCATAGAACACATTCCAGCACGCGATGATTGACGCAAGCCCCACAACCCAGAGCAACTGACTCAGCATAATCACAGGCAAAAACAGCAACCCTACCTGTAAAGGTGTGCCCACATAGCCATACAGATAGACAAACAGCACTCCCATCGCCATCAGGAAATGTACAAAGTTTGAAATCACCGCCGCCAGCGGCAACAACACGCGCGGGAAGTAAATCTTCCTGATCACCTGCATATACACCAGTATCGTCTGACTGGAATCAAGCAACGCGAACTGAAAGAAGGTCCAGGGCAAGTAAGCTGCCAGAATATATGCCGAGTAGTTTGCGATGCGCATCCCCATCACATACTTGAACACGATTGTCATCACCAGTACGGTTGCCAAAGGGTTGAGTAGCGACCAGAAGAACCCCAGCGCAGAGTTTTTATAGCGCACCCGCAACTCGCGAATCACCAGCGTCCGCAGCAGCTCACGGTAGTTCCACAGCTCTTGCAGTAGCCCGCGCACGAAAAATAGATTCATCAGGCGTGCTGAGACTCCTGTTGACCTTGATTGCCGCAGCAGGCTCAGAAACTGTTTAAGAGAATAAGGCTCTGTTGCACGAAGGCTCGACCCGTTCCTTACAAACGAAACCGAGCGATTTTAGTTGGAGTCGGCGTCGGCAGGCTTGGTTTGCTCCGGGATGGCTTCAACCGACGCAGTAAGCACGCGCTCTGCGTTGCGCCATGACGGTTCAACACGTGAACTGCCAGACCCCAAACTCGGTAGGGTACAATATCTTCTGTGGGGGAACCCATAATCCGTATCTGGAGGGAACAATGTTGAAGCAACGACGGTTCATGCTACTGTGGTTGTTGCTGCTTGCTGTCTCGCTCGGCGCATACGCGCAGGAGAAGGTACTGCTCGAATACAAAGCCAAGCCCGGTCAGACAATGCGCTACAAACTGTCGGGCACACTGAGCGTGGAAGCAGCCGGCAATACTTTCAATCTGGAAATCACTTCGGTCGTCGCTCAAAAAATCCTCGAGGTCACACCTGAAGGCAACATCAAGCAGGAACAGACCACCGAGTCCTACGAGATGAGTTTCAACGGTCAGAAGATGCCCGCGCCCGATGAAGCTCTCAGCGGCAAAGTGACGATCGTCGTCAAACCCAACGGCGAGACCATCAGCCGCGAAAGTACTCGCGAAGAGGGCGAAGAAGACACAGACCAGAAGCACCTGGGGCAGACGCTGGCAGTTGTGTTCAGCGACAAGCCCGTTGGCGCAGGTGATAAATGGAGCTACTCACTCAAAGAGGACTCTAAGCTGCGTACAGCTCCCGCGACAATCGAGTATGTTCTGCGCGGGTTTGAAACCTGGAAAGGCATCCGCGTCGCGCGGATTGTTAGCACCTATAGCGCCGGGGGCGGGAGCAAGGTCTCCGCTGAGAGCGAACTGCTTATCGAGGTGCGCACGGGCGACACGGTATACGCCACCACGAAAATCACAGGTTTAAGCTGGGGACAGGGCGGGGTGACGGCGGCGGCGTCTGCGCAGCTGGAATACGAGCGCATCGAGGGAACCCCGCTGCCTGAAGGCGTCAACGGAGCGCAACCGCAAGCTGCGCCGAAACCCAACGCGCAGCCTGCCCAGCAACAGCAGACTACTGAGCAGAAACCTGCTGAGGGCGAGAAGAAAGAAGATCCCAAAAAGAAAGAGAAGACCATAGAAGAGGCCACCAAAGACTTCGAGAAGCTGGAGGGGCTGTTCACGCTCTATCGTAAGAAGGAAGCGGGCAAGGACACGATTTACATGGAGATTCGCCGCGACCAGCTGGAAAAGCTCTACTTCCTGCAAGCGACTGTGAGCGAGGGCTTGCCGACCTTCTTCCTCGCCGCAGGCACGCCGATTAACGACATCCTGTTCAAACTCGTGCAGCGCGACGAGCAGATTCTGCTGGTTGTGCCCAATATCGGCTTTCAGGCGAGCCCGAACACGCCGATTGCCCGCTCCGTACAACGCTCCTTCGCCGACGCCTATCTGGAGGCGTTTAAAATCGAGGCGAAATCCGACGAGGGCAAGCGATTGCTCATCGATGTGAGCAACCTGTTCCGCTCCGACCTGATTCAGATCCAGCAGGCAGTAAGCCTCGCGGCGGGCGGGAGCTACAGTATCGACCGTGAGAAGACCGTCTATAATCAGGTGAAGGCGTTCCCGAACAATATCTTCATCCAGACGGCGTACCACTTCGCGGGCGGTCAGCAGCGCGGCGGCGGGCTGGCAGGGATTCTGGGGAGCCTGGCAGGCGGCGCGAACCTTGCCGACCCACGCAGCGTGCCCATCACCGTCAACTATAACCTCTGGGAGCTGCCCGTCAACAACGGCTATGTGCCCCGCTTCTACGACCCGCGCGTGGGCTACTTCATCACCTCCTACGAGGACTTCACCCGTGAGAAGGAGGACCAGACTCGCCGCTACATCCTGCGCTGGCATCTGGAAAAAGCCGACCCGAACGCCGAACTCTCGCCGCCGAAAGAGCCTATCGTGTTCTGGATTGACAACGCGGTACCGCTGGAGTACCGCGACGCCATCCGCGAAGGGCTACTGGAGTGGAACAAGGCGTTCGAAAAGATCGGCATTAGGGACGCGATTGTGGTCAAGCAGATGCCCGATGACGCCGACTGGGATCACGCGGATATGCGCTATAATGTGATTCGCTGGGTCACCTCGCCCAGCAACGGCTATGCCGTCGCGCTGTTCCGTGCCAACCCGCTCACTGGGCAAATCCTGAACGCCAGCATCACCATCGACGGCAACATGGCGCGCTTTACGCGCGTGAGCTTCATTCGAGAGATTGACCCGCTCGCGGCGTTCAAGGAAGCCGAAGCGCGCGAGAAAAACTGCTGCGACCACAGCCAAAACTCCCCGCACGCCTGCACCTTCGCACAAGATACCCTGCAACGCGCGTGGCAGGGCTTCGTGATGATGGAGCTGCTCGCAGGCAGACGCGGCGCGACCAAAACCACCGAAGAGCAGTTCGTGAAGGACTACATCAAGTCCGTCACGATGCACGAGATGGGACATATCTTGGGGCTGCGCCACAACTTTGTCGCCAGCCGCCAGTTCACGCTGGAAGAACTTAAGAACGGCGAACTCGTGCGTCAGCGCGGCACGGTCGCCAGCGTGATGGAGTACGACCCGTTCAATCAGATGGCGTTGCATGCCCCGAATACCTATTACTGGAACCCGACCATCGGACCGTACGACTACTGGGCGATCGAGTACGGCTATCGGAGTTTCCCCGATGCCAAAACGCCTGAGGCGGAGCGTCCCCACCTGCTGGAGATTGCACGGCGCAACACCGAGCCGGGACTGGCGTTCGAGACGGACGATTACGCCGACCGCTTCGACCCGTATGTGACGCGCTTCGACTTGGGCAAGGATCCGCTGGACTACTGGGAGCTGGTGATTAAAGACACGCATGAACTGCTGGAGGTGCTGCCGACGCGAGTGCCCGGCCCCGGCGAGACCTACTATGATTTCACGCGCAACTTCTTCGGCGCGCTGGCGAGCTTCAGTCGTGCGGCGACGCAGCTGAGCCGATTTGTGGGCGCGCTGCAGATGCGGCGCAACTTCGCCACCGACCCGAACGCGCAGCCACCGCTGGAGCCTGTGAGCGCGGACAAGCAGCGCCGCGCCCTCCAACTGCTGGCGACCTATATCTTCTCCGAGAATGCGTTCAATATCCCCAAAGGGCTGTATCGGTATCTCGGTGCGAACCCGTATGGAGGCGGCAGCGCGATTCCGCCCGACGCGCCGGTGCGCGACTTCTTGAGCAATATCCAGCGGTTGACACTGGCGCGCCTGATGGCGCCCGATACGCTGCGTCGCGTGGCGAACAACGAGTTCAAAGCCGTCGACGAGCGCAACGCGCTTACGATGGCGGAGCTGTTCGACACGCTACAAGGCGTTATCTGGTCGGAAGCGCAGTCGAATCGCGCTGTGCCTGCTCTGCGTCGCCAGCTGCAGCGGGCGCACCTGCAGACGCTGGTGGACATGATTACCAAGAGCACGGGCGCGCCCGACGATGCGCGCATGCTCGCCCGCTACCACCTGCGCCAGCTACGCGAGCAACTCGCCAAGCAGCTTCCCCGCGTGCAGGATACCTACACACGCGCCCACTACAGCGAGGCTATTGAGACCATCGACAAGGCGCTGAACGCCCAGTATATGTTGGGCATGCCCGAAATCCGCGTGCCGTCCTTGGCGGAGATCCTGGGCATCGGCACGGAACGATAATAAAGTGGGCGTCAGAATGCAACGGTGGGGACGCCATAATGGCATCCCCACCGTTCGGTTTACGCCGTAGCGCGGAGGTCGCTTATCCCTGCGTCTCAGGGCATCCGAAACATCACCAGCACTTCCATCGTGCGCCCGTCAACTTGTCGCAGCACACGCATGCGCACAGCGCGTCCCGAGGAAACCTGGCTCAGTGCGCGCTCCAGCTCTGCAACCGTTTTGACGGGCGTGCGGTTGACCGAGATAATCACGTCGCCTTCCATCAGTTCGCCTGCGGCGGGGCTGTTGGGCGCGATGCTCTGCACATAGACGCCCTGCGCGTTCCCCAGCGCACTCTGTAGCGCGCTCGGTATCTCGCCGACCGAGATGCCCAGCTTCTCCAGTGCGCCTTTCTCTGCGGGCTTCTCCGCACGGCTCTGTTCCGCATCCTGTGCGTCTTCAGGATGCACGCCGAGCGTGGCTTCGATGGATATCGTTTTGCCTTCGCGCAGGACAGTCAGGCGCACCTTCGCGTTGGGACCCTTGTCTGCGATCATCTCGCGGAAGTGGCTTTCGTTGCGCACGGGCGTCCCATCCACTGCGGTAATCACATCGCCCGGTTCGATGCCCGCGCGCGCTGCGGGGGTATCTTTCTCCACAGAGCGAATCAGCACGCCTTGAGCGGCTTTCAGTTCGTCCTTCATATCGGCGGGGATATCCGTGAGCGCAACGCCGAGATAGCCGCGCCGATAGGAGCCGCTCTCCAGCAACCGCTGCACCACCATCTTCACGCGATTGATGGGGATGGCGAAGCCGATGCCGACGTTGCCTCCCGTCAGCCCGCCCGCGACGATGGCGGTGTTGATGCCAATCACTTCGCCGCGCGAGTTGACCAGAGGACCGCCCGAGTTGCCGGAGTTAATCGCGGCGTCGGTCTGAATCAGGTCGGTGTAGAAGCGTGTGCGTCCCCCGCCCGGGATTACTTCGCGCCGTCCAACCGCGCTGATGATTCCCATCGTCAGCGTGTTTTCCAGCCCGAAGGGACTGCCAATCGCGAAAGCAATCTGTCCGGGCTTCACTGTAGACGAGTCGCCCAGTTCGGCGGCGGGCAGGTTCTTGCGGGCGACTTTGATCACCGCAATATCGGCGCTGGGGGCGCGTAGCACCTCGCCCTTCGCTTTTGTGCCGTCGTAGAAGGTCACCTCCACGTCGGTCGCATCGCCGACCACATGGTCATTCGTGACGATGTAGCCGTCGCTGCGGATAATCACCCCGGAGCCTTGTCCTTCGACGCGCGGTTGCGGGATCTGGATCCGCCCGCGTCCGAATTCGAACAGAAAGTCTTCCATCTCGTTGTTCGGACGAGCCGCCATCTGTCGTGTGGCGCGAATATGCACCACGGTAGGCTGTACGGTTTCTGCGATGCGCGTCAGAGCCGACTCCAGGCTCGTCAGCGTAGTGCGCTCTTGCGGCGTAAAGGCGACCGTGGCGCGTTCCTGCGCAATCGCGCCACCCTGCAACGCCACATAGGTAATCGCCACGCCAATCAGCACACCCAAACCCAAAATCAGATGCCAGCGTTTCACCATGCTTCCAACCTCCTATCGTTGTATCTCGACCATAATCGGTTCCGCAGCCACCCCACTCCAATCGCTTGTGGGCTGGTAGCCCAGCAACGGATCCACAGGATAAGAGACGCTGGGCATGAGGGCAGGTTCAGTGATAGGATTGACGGAGCGGCGAAACAGAAGCAATGAAGGAGAGCGATGCGTAGAGAGGAGGTCGGGAGATGAAACGGGAATGAAAATCGGGGAGGAAGCCGTAAAGTTTGCGGAAGTCAGTGCATCGACATTGCGAACATGGGAGCGGGCTTGTGAGAAGGTCAAGAGACTCGATTCAGGCTGGTTCCAGAGTATAATCGCCGCCGCGAGCGCGAATCCGCCCGCAAATTGCCACCAGCGCGGCGCACGCCAAGTAAAAACAGTCGCGCGCCGCGGCGCATGCGTCGAATGACGTACACGCAAGAGGAGATGCTCCGGACCAGAAGAGGGAACGACAATCGGCATTTGTCTTAGTAATTGTTTTGTGCGACGCAAACTTTCTAATTCACAGGAACACTCGATGCACTGTTCCAAATGGCTCCGTATCTGCTGCTGCTCTGCTCCCGAAAGTTCCACATCCAGATACGCAGAAAGGCGAGACTGCACGTAGCGGCAATTCATTTCAAGTCACCTCGCTCAAAAAGATTCGGATGGCGCTTCTTGATCTGGTCGCGCAGCTGCTTACGTCCCCGATGGATTCGCGAGCGCACCGTGCCGATGGAAGTGTTCATGATTTCGGCGATCTCTTCGTAGGAGTAGCCTTCCATATCGGCTAAGACGACAGCGGCTCGGAACTCGGGAGACAGCTGCTGCAATCCCTCTTGGATTGCTTCGACGTATTCCTTGCTGAGCGCAAGTTCCAGCGGGTTCGGCGCGAGGTCGGGCAGGTCGATAGCGGCGCCGTCTTCGCTGTCCTCCGCGCTACTGAAGGTTTCGTCGATGGAGACTGTGCGGAGACGCCCCCGACGCCGATACTCGTCGATATACAGGTTCGTTAGAATGCGGTTGAACCAGTTCATGAAGGGCATGCTGCGGTCGTAGCGGTCGAAGAACCGGTAGGCGCGCAAAAACGCTTCCTGCACGAGGTCTTCAGCGTCGGCGGCGTTCCCCGTCAGGCGATAGGCAGTATTATACGCTTGCTGGTAGTGCCGATAAACCAGCTCGTCGAACTCGCGTTGTAAGCGATCTTCCATCCGATAAGCGACTGCCGTGTGGGTCATCGCCGTCTCCATCACAGGGGTATACGAACGGACGGTCGATAAAGTTCCCCCCTCACAGCGTCCCATCCCTCCTTCGGTCTGTTTAGACGACTGAGAAGTTTACCATGTTTCCGCAAGGGCAGCGGCGTAGAGTTCCTCGCTCAGCCACCAGAACCGCTCGGCACCGGGGGTGATGCGCGCGGCGGGGAAGTCGGCGTTCTCCGCATGGAACAGCTGTGCAATTACGGGGCGTTTCGACGCGCCCGACACCAGAAACCAGATTCGCGGCGCCGCGTTCAGCACGGGCAGCGTCAAGGTCAACCGTTGGTGTGGTTCTACAGGCGCGCGGCTTGGCACGACCCAGCGGGTGGTCTCCTCCAACGCAGGGTCGCCCGGAAACAGTGAGGCGATATGTCCGTCGTCGCCCAGCCCCAGCAGCACCAGGTCGAACTGTGGCAGGGGCGCGTCCTCCCCGAAATATGCCCGCAGTTCCGACTCGTAGGCGCGGGCGGCTTCCTCGGGGTCGGCGTAATGGGTGGGCATCGGGTGAATGTTTTCGGGGGGGAAACTTGCCTTGTAGAGCCACGCCTCATACGCCATACGGTAGTTGCTGCGCAGGTCGTCATGGGGCACATAGCGTTCGTCGCCCCAGAACAGGTGCACGCGCGTCCAGTCCAGCGCATTTTGGTAGTGGCGCGAGGCGAGCAGTAGGTAGAGCGTTTCGGGCGTTTTGCCCCCTGAAAGCGCTACGCTGCAGGTGGGCTGTTTCGTGAGCAGTCCCGCCAGCAGTTCGGTCATCGAGTCGGCGACACGCGACCAGTTCAGCCTCAGCAGCGTGCCCCGCTTACAGCGCTGTCCGTAGTAGAGGATGAGCCGAAGCGACACTTTCGCCTCGGGGTTCGCCTCCAGCCACTGCACGATTTCCTGAAAGAGCGCGTCGTCCTGCTCCGCCACAGGTGGGATTATACCTATTGGTGGCTCAGAGGCAGCGTTGTCGTCGGCGGGGACGCCGACGCTACGCGGGGCGCGTGCGGAGCGTCGGCGTCCCCACCGACGAATCGCTTGCGCTCCCGTTCCTCAGAGCGACTGCACGCCCAGCGTGATGGGCAGCATGACGCGCTGTCCTTCTCGGATTACGGTAATGTTCACGCGCTGGTTCGGCTGCGCGAAGTAGAGGGCGCGAGTGAGGTCAGCGACGGTGCGAATAGGCTTGTCGCCGAACTGGGTGATAATGTCGCCTACTTGGATACCTGCCTGTTGCGCGGGGCTGCCGAGCGCGACGCGCCGCACCACCACCCCGTTCGGCAAGCCCTGATAGTCGATGCCCAGCCATGCATGTTCGGCGCGCCCTTTCGTGCGTAGGTCATTCACCACGCGCTGCGCGATTTCGGCGGGCACGGCAAAGCCGACGACCGCGATAGGCGGCATAGGCGCACCCTCCACCGAGGCTAACTCGCCCGTCATCACGCCAATCACGCGCCCTTGCGAGTCGAGCAGCGGCGCGCCCGGCTCGCCGGAGCCGACCGTGCCGTTGAACTGTAGCAGTAGCACCACTCGCTGATTGTCGCGGCGCACGCCGACGCGATCTTTACCCCCAAGCGTGCCCACCGTCACACTGCCTTCTAAGCCACTGCGGTTGCCAATCAAGATGGTGGTCGCCCCCACTGGCACGCGCTCGGAGTCGCCCCAGCTGAGCGCAGGCAGCTTCACAGGGGCGTTAATGCGCAACAGTGCGATTCCAGTGATGTTATCTACGCCAACGACTCGCGCGGAGGTAAGCTCCCCATCTGTCAGGTAGATGGCGACCTGCGGTTGTGTACGCACCCCTTCCGCCGCGCAAACCACCAAGCCCGATGGGTCGATAATAAATCCACTGCTGCGCGTGAGGCGTCCACTCAGCCGTGCCTCCACCGTCACGACGGCGGGCAAAGTGCGCTCTACTACCTTACTGACTTCCTGACCTGCGCGCTCTAACAGCGAAGGCTGCTGGGCAAATCCCCAGACGCACAGAAATCCCACACTAAAAAGAACAAATAATCGCATCATTTTGGTTCCCCTCGTTGTACGACTGAGATGAAGGCGCACCATAGCGAACAGGCAGATACTCTACCTGTGAACTATTATACAATTCGAACTGGCTCAGCGGCAGGCTGGCGATTGTGAAAGATTCCGGCTCCAGTCCACTTCGGAACGCGAGTCGATCGCCAACAGCGCTTGGAGCCGGCTGCCCATTTCCCGGAGCCAGCGGTTCGTGTTGCACCGGTGATGTAAAGCGGGCATGGGGCGTCATTTCTGGTGCGGGTTGCGCGGTTGTCGTCGGGCGCGAGAGAGCCGTCTCCGTCGGAGTGGCGGTCGGGCTTATCCGCGCACGGGCGACTACACGCGGCTTCGGCTGGCTGGTAGGGGAATGCTTGGGCGCAGGTAGGCGCCCTGCAACCTCCTTGCGTGATGGGAGCGTGCGTGGCTCTTCAACACGCGATGGGGGCGGCATGCTTACGGCAGCGTTCGGTTCAGAGTTTGTCGCGTTGGGCGTCAAAGGCGCGCGGCTCAGCCATGCGAGGCTCGCTACAAGCAGCGCAACCGCCAGACTGCCCGCATAGGCGTACCGTTGCCAGGCGGGAGCGCGTCGGGCGACGGCGTGCGCTGCCAACTGCGCTTGAACACGCGACCATGGCAAGTCGCACGCGGGCATCGATTCGCTCCGCGCCGTATGCAGCGCACGCTGGTAGGCTTGTTCCAATCGCCAAGTACGCTGGCAGCGAACACACTGCTGCAGATGCGCCTGCAACGCCTCAGGCAGGCGTTCCGCTCCGCTCTCGATGAATCGTTTCACTTCTTGGCAAGGGCGTCTCATTCCAGTTCTCCAATTGCTCGCAACAGCGGCTCCAGTTTGGCTTTGAAGGCGCGTCGGGCGCGCATCACGCGCAACTTCACTGCGCCCACGCTTATCCCTAAAATCTGCGCTATCTCGTCATATTCCATCTCTTCCAGATCGCGCAGGATAATCAGTTGCCGATGGTGGTCGGGCAGCCGATTCAGCGCGGTGTAGAACGCCTCGTTGAAGGCGTTCTCGCGCGTGGCTTCTACCGGGTCGGGCGCATCGGGGTGGCTCCATGCCAGTTTGTGGTCGGCTTCGCGCTCCAGCAGTTCCTGCCGACGTTGGCGCATGCGCGCCCGGTCGGTACACAGGTTCAGCGCGATGCGCAT
>JAOAES010000007.1 GCA_026416655.1 Fimbriimonadales bacterium | reverse complement strand
TGCTGGTGCGCGATGTGCTGGACGCGCCGCTGCGCATCGTGGCGTTCATGGCGTATATCTTCATTCTGAACTGGCGGCTGGCGTTGCTCGCGCTGATTTTCCTGCCGTTGATAGCCGTGCTGATACAGCGATTGGGCAGACAGGTGCATCGGATTACCCATCAGACGCAGGGCGCGCTGGCAAGCGTGTCCGCGCTGGTGCAGGAGGCGTTGGCGGGCGTGCGGGTGATTAAAACTTTCGCCGCCGAGGATCGCGAGATTGAGCGGTTTATTGAACGCAATCGGGAGGTGCTGCGCCATTCCTTGCGGGGCGAGCGGCGGCGTGCGCGGCTGCGCCCGACAGTGGAGTTCATCGGCGCGGCGAGCATCGCGCTGGTGCTGTGGTTCGGCGGTCAGGAGGTGTCGCGCGGGCAGATGACCACGGCGCAACTGCTGAGTTTCCTGTTTCTGCTCCATCAGATAGCGCAGGCGGCGTCGGGCGTGGGCGCGATTCAGCTCACGCGCAAGCAGGTGCGCGCCGCCGCCCAGCGCATCTTCAGCGAGGCGCTCGATGTGGAACCCGAAGCTTACGACGCGCCCGACGCAAAACCCTTGCCTCCCTTACAGGGGCGCATCCAGTTCGAGCGCGTCTCGTTCCGCTATCCCACCGGCGAGCAGGCGCTGCGGGATGTCTCGTTCGAAATCCAGCCGGGCGAGGTAGTCGCGCTGGTGGGGCACTCCGGCGCAGGCAAAAGCACGCTGGTCGATCTGTTGTTGCGCTTCTACCACCCGCAGGAGGGCATGATTCGGCTTGACGGCTACGATATTCAGAAAGCGACTTTAGAGAGCCTGCGCTCGCAAATCGGCGTTGTGCCGCAGCAAACAGTGCTGTTTGTGGGAACCGTCGCGGAGAACATCGCCTACGGCAAGCCTGACGCCACACGCGAGGAGATTGAGCAGGCGGCGAAGTTGGCGCACGCGCACGAGTTTATCGAACGCCTCCCCGACGGCTACGACACTCTGATTGGCGACAAGGGAGTGCGTCTGTCGGGCGGCGAGGCGCAACGGATTGCGATTGCCCGCGCCCTGCTGCGCAACCCGCGCATCCTCGTGCTGGACGAGGCGACGGCGTCGCTCGACCCCGTATCGGAGCGCATCATCCAACAGGTGATAGAGGAAGGGCGCGGCGTGCGCACCACGCTGATTATCGCGCACCGCTGGACGACAGTGCAGTGCGCCGACCGTGCGCTGGTGCTGGAGCGCGGACGGCTCGTGGAGCAAGGCACGCACGCCGAACTGGTGCAGCGCGGCGGGGCATATGCGCAACTCTATCGGGCAGCGTTGCTGGAGCCAGTGTAGTCCAAAGTCCACCGGCTGGATTCTCGTAGTTCGCTTCCAAGCACCGTTCCCTAATCCCTGCGCTTCGGCAAGTCGCTTTTCTCGAAAAAGACCCGATTGCGCTCCGTGAACACTTGCTCGCGGAACGCCGTTAACAGCCGCTCCGCCTCCGAGAGAAACCGAAACGAACCTGTGACGTCGCCTTGCCATACATCCTCGATGACCCAATCGGGCACGGGCATGTAGACGATAGGTTCCGGGGCGGGCACGCGCACGCTCAGCACAGCGGGACCGAGGCTGGCGTCCTGAAAGATGAACTCCAGCACAATCGCGTCGGGCAGGAAACGGGCGGTGCCCACCTGGGGCGTCGCCCGTCGCTGGCATTCCTTGAGTTGGGCGGCGTCGTATTCACCGACAGGCGGCGCGCTGCCCGCTTTGAGGGCGTCGAAGACCAACTGAATCTGGTCGCGCACGAACTCACGCAAGGTCATGGTCGCCTCCGATAGCGCAAAAACAGCTCGCTGTCATGCAGGTAAACGGACAGCAGCTCGTAGTAGGGCACGACCTCACGGGGCAGTCCCGCGCCATCGACCATCGTGGGCAGGTGCGCCCCGCCTTTCACGCGCGGCGCAAGCGTCAAGAAAATCTCGTCTACCAAGCCCGCCTCAAAGAAGTAAAAGTTGAGGCTGCCGCCGCCCTCCACCAGCAGGTAGCGCACTTCATAGTGCGTATGGAGAATCCGCACCACTTCGGGAATCTCCACCTGCGTCTCGCCTACCAGATGCACGGCTGCCACACGCTCCAGGGCGAGTTTTTTGTCGGGGGAGAGATGGGTGGGGGCGAACACCAGCGCACGCCCATCGGCGGATTTGCGGAAAAAGTCGTGGTCTGTGGGCAAATCGCCGCTGGTGGTCACGACTGCACGGTACAGGTGGGGCGGATAGTTCATATGTTTATCCGCGCGGAGAGTGCTGCTGCCAATCACGACGGCGTCCGCCAAGGCTTCCAGACGGTGCATTAAGAGTCGGTCCATCGTGCTGCCCAGCCCTGCGGCGGTGCTGCCGGGTTCGCCCAAAATCAGTTTACCATCCAGAGTCGTGACGGTGTTGGTATAGATATACGGACGGTCGGGCGGCGGCAGGGGAAACGACGCCGTCTCCGCGTACAACTGCTCTGGCTCGCCTTGCCAGCCAGTGCGGTCTATCAGGCGAATCATCGGTAAGATGATACCTCTTCAGAGGATCCGTATTACTTGCACGGTTCCATGCTTTTGCGTACGCAATCGAGCGAAGGTGGTCTGAAACGCGCCTTCGTTGAGCGGTGGGGTGAGCGCGACCTGTTCCAGCCCCTGCTCGGTGGTTTCGGAAGGGTGAAACTCCGCGCCCAACAGGATTAGTTCTTCGCGCAGCGCACGGAGGACGGTCTCGTCGGGCGCGACGAGCCGCAGGTAGTAGCGCATGCAGAGCGTCTCGATGGGCGCGGTTTCGCCGGGGCGGAGCGAGGGGTCTTCGTACTTGGGCGGCTTGGGGTGGCGTGCGATTTCGATCAGGTCGCCCACTACCGCGCTGGCGGTGGCGCGTGCGCCTGCGCCGAACCCGTGGAACGACATCTCTTGGAAGCCGTTGCCCTGTAGCCACACACCGCTGAACGCGCCACGCACCACATAGAGCGGGCACTCGCGCGGGATGAGCGTCGGATGCACGCGCGCGCAGAGCCTGCCGTCGGGCAGCCGCTCCGAGATGCTCAGCAGTTTCAGCCCCATATTCAGCCGTTTCGCCCAAATCAGGTCGCGCCCGCTGAGATGGGTAATTCCCTCCCGGTAGACGCTCTCCAGCGGTACATACTGCAGGAACGCCAGCCGCGCCAGGATGGCGGTTTTGTATTGCGCGTCATAGCCTTCCACATCGCTGCTGGGGTCGGCTTCGGCGTAGCCGAGTTCCTGCGCTTTGCTGAGGGCGGCGGCGTAGGCAGTTTCGGCGGGTTCGCCGGCTTCTACAGCGCGCTCCATCTCACGCAGGATGAAGTTCGTAGTGCTGTTGACGATGCCCACCACGCGGCTGATTCGGTTGCCTGCGAGCGCGCCCTGCAGCGCGTTCAGGATGGGCAGACTGCCCGCCACGCTCGCCTCGTAGAGCAAGCGTACGCCCCGTTGTTGCGCCAGGCGGATGAGTTCGTCGCCTGAAACCGCCATCACGAGCTTGTTCGCGGTAATCACATGCTTGCCCGCCTGCAGCGCGTCGCGGATGAGCGAGCGCGCCGGCTCCAGTCCCCCCATCAGCTCCAGCACGATATCCACTGTGGGGTCGCACACAGCGCGCTGGGGGTCGGTCGTCAACCGTTTCGGCTCGATCGCGACAGCGCGGGGCTTGCTCAGGTCGCGCACCAGCACATGGCGCACAGTAAAGCGTTTACCTGTCTGCGCGTTTAGAAGGTCGGCGTTCTCGCGGAGCAGAGTCAACACGCCCCCGCCAACCGTGCCTGCGCCAAGAATCGATAAGCGTACAACCTTCCTCATTCGGGCGGCTCCAGTAGCATCAGCACCTCGCCCTGTTGCACCAGGGTCGCGTTCTGCGCCACGATGCGCCGCACCACGCCCGTCGTCGGCGCGGGAATCTCATTAAAAACCTTCATCGCTTCCACTAAACCAATGGTCTGCCCTTCGTACACGAGGTCGCCTTCTTCCACATAGGGCGGCTCACTGGGCGAGGGACCGCGATAGAACATCCCCGTCATCGGCGACTCGATGGGGATCCAGTTCGGCGTCTCTTCGGGGGCGACTTCTGGAGGATGCACGACGGGGACCGCAGGCGCAGCGGGCGTCTCCGCACGCTCGATGTGGATGCGCACGCCGTCAGTATCAATCTCCAGTTCCTGCAGCTGATAGCGCGTCATCAACTGCAGACAGCGTTCCACCGTTTCTATGGACAAGGGCACGGGGGGGATTATACCTGAAGCCGTACCTGCCGATAATTGACCGTATGGCGTTGCCTGCACGCCAACCAGAGCCGAACGAGAAACCGCCCCTGTGGATTATTCAGGAGGCGTTCGAGGGGGACGAACCTGCGGAGCAGCCGCAGGATGTGTATATCCTGCACCTACTGCGCGCCCTCCCGCCCGCACTGCTCCAGTCGCTCTCGCCTGAGCAGTATCAACTGCTCAAGCAGTCGCTGTACACCTATCATCGGCGCCATATGCTGGATGTGCGCGGCGTGATTCCGTTTTTGTGGACGCGCTACTATTTTGTGTTTCTGTTCGGGAAGGACACGCGCTCGCGCTCTCAGCCGGTTGGCGTTGAGCGTCGGGCGTCGTCGCGTTGGGGGCGCGTGCTGGGGTGGGTGGTCATGGCGGCGATATTGGGGCTGCTGATTTTCGGGATGCTGGGCGCGACGCGCCTACTGGGACGCTGAGGGAACCTGGCAGCCGTAGAAGGGAGTTTTTGCACGGGGCGGTTTGCGCCCTGCCACCACCGCCTCCAGCGCTTGCTTGGCGTATGCGGTCTGCTCGTTGCTGCAGTAGCGTCCGATGTTGTACGCGCCCAGATAGACAATCCGCCCTTCGGGATTGATAATCACCGCTGCGGGTCCTGCCCACACACCAAACTGTCGCGCCAGCGCGCCGTCGCGGTCGATAACGGCGGGCGTTTCGATACCACGCCGCCGCCACCGCTGCAGGGCGTCCTCGTCGGAAATGCGCGAGTCGTTCACGATAATCACGGTAAGAAACTGCACTCCGCGCGGCGTAAACTCGCGTACCAGGTCGCGCACATGCGGCTCCATAAAGCGTGAGCAGGCGCAATCGGGCGACCAGAAGTTCAGGAGGCTATATCGTCCCAGCAGGCTGACCTCTCCCGCGTCGGTTTGCAGGCGTTTGAAGGGGGTGTCGGGCTGTGTTTCAGGGTCGATATGCGCAGCGCCGTGCGGACGCGCCGCCGGCGTGAGGAAGCGCAGCTCCATTCGCCAATAGGTCACCCCAATCAGCGCGAGCCACGCCACGATGAGAACCCCGGTGAAAAGTTTCTTGAGCCACATCGTTCCGTTCAGAGAGGTACGACGGCGTCCACGCCGTCGTAACGGGCGCGACGGCGTGGACGCCGTCGTACCCAGTTCGGTCAGACGTTCGGGTGGGGCGCGACGGCGTGGACGCCGTCGTACCCAGTTCGGTCAGACGTTCGGGTGGGGCGCGACGGCGTGGACGCCGTCGTACCCAGTTCGGTTAGGCGGCGCGGCGCGTTTCGGACGACTCGCTTTGCCCATCGCTTGTTTTGAACTCAGCGAGCCGCTCGAACACGGCGCGCGCCGTCTGGTCGGTCATCTCAATCTGGGCAAGCAGATTGCGCACGGCTTCGAACTGCTGACGAATAGCGTGCTGCACCTCCTGCGCCGAGGCGGTGGTCTCCTCGCTAATCGCCGCGATGCCATGCACAATCTCGTTAATCAGTTCCACCTGCTGGGAGGTGTTCGCCGAGGATTGCCAGCCGACCTGGATTGCCTCTCGCAACGACTCGACTTGCTCTGCGATTTGGCGCAGGAGCTGCTGGCTCTCGACGGCGCGTTCGGCGTTTTGTTGCGCCGCGCTTTCGATAGTGTGGCACTGTTCGACCACCAGCTCGGTTGCCTGATAGATGCCCTGGGCGGCGGTTTCGACCTGGCGCAGTTGCTCGCGCAAGTTCTCGAACGCGCTGGTGACCTGTTTCAGGGCGTTGACCGTGATGTCGCGCAGCCCCTGTCGCCGTTCGTCGCCGCGCATGCGCACGATAATCTCGTGGATGTCGCGCGTCATCTCGTTGATGACGGCGTCGATCTGCTTGGCGGCGTCGGCAGAGCGGTTTGCCAGGGCGCGCACTTCGTCGGCGACGACAGCGAAGCCTTTGCCGTGTTCGCCCGCCCGCGCGGCTTCAATCGCCGCGTTGAGCGCAAGCAAGTTCGTCTGGCGGGCAATCTCGGTAATCGTGAACAGTATCTGTCGGATGTCTGCAGAGCGCGCGCCCAACAGGTCAGCTTGCTCACTGGCGCGGTTTACCGCCTCTTCCAGCGAAACCTGCGCAAGGCTGACCTGTTGCAGGACGGTATCCGCGCTTGTGCTGAGCTGTTGCATGGCTTGCACGGCGCGGCTCACCGCCTGCGCGGAGCGCGTTGCCGCTTCGCTGGCGTGGATGGCGGATTGCCGCTGCGATTCGCTTGCGCTCACAATCGCATCAGCGTTGTGCGCCACCTGTTGCGCCATGGCGGCGGCTTGCTGGGCTTCTTCCAGTTGCCGCTCCGCCTGCGTGCGTGTCTCCTGTGCCAGGATAGCAATCTGCTGAATCTGCTGCGCGGACTGCTCAATTTGCATCGCCTGCGCCCGCGCGCCTTCGCTCACCTCCTCGATAGAGCGCAGCACCATGTCGCCCAACTGGTGAATCTGGCGCGTTTCCTCGCGCACGTTCTCGGTCTGGGCGACAATCGCCTGCGCCGACCGCTTGGTCTCAGCGATGTTGCGGTTCAGTCGCGCCATCAGCTGGTTGATGATGCTCACCGTGCCCCAGAGCGGCGAACGCGAATCCCACTCGATGTGCGCCGTCAGGTCGTTCCCGGCGAACCGTTCACTGCTGAGTTCTTGCCCCAGACGACTCAGCTCCTCCGCCTGACGCCACTCGGCTTCGCCGTGTATCGCCTGCCAGACCAGAACGGCTGACTCCAGCACCACAAACAGCGCGTGAATCAGCGTCAGGATGAAAAAGTTTAGATTAGTCGTATAAACATAAACGGGCAGCCCCATCCACTGCAACAGTGCGAACGAGGCGTGATGTACGGCGATGGTCGCCGCCGCGACCACAATAACCCGCCAGTCGCGATAGACGCCCAGAATCGCCAGCGACGCGAACACATGGAAGTGCAGCTCCGTCACACCGCGGGACTGGTGGATGAACAGTCCAGAGTAGACCATAAACGCCGCCCCGATGACGAGGCGAGTGAGCAGGCTGCCCGGTTGATTTTTCGCTAAAAACGCCACAATCGCCGAGGTCGTGAACCCTATTAGGAACGCTTCCTCGAAGGTGCGATACCAGAACGCCAGAAGCACCGCTGCGCCAAAATGCGCCCAGAGCATCAGTGCGAATCGCTGATCCCACTGGGCGCGATTCTGCTGAATGGAGAAACCCCACTTTTGCTGCGTGTGAAAATCCGCCTTCATTTTCTGCCTCCGCAGATGGAATTATCGGTATCCGGCGGCGATTCCGCAGAGGCTGCCAGGTAAAATCTGTGCAATGACCCGCGAAGCGTTTCGGGAGCGGTTGGCGCAGGGCGCGCTCGTCGCCGACGGCGCGTTGGGCACGATGCTCGCCCTGCGCGGCGTGCCTCAACCCTACGAGCTGGCGACCCTGACGCACCCGGAAGTCGTGCGCGCCCTGCATCGCGAATACTACGAGGCGGGCGCACGGCTGATTGAGACCAATACCTACTACGCGAATCGCGTGCGCCTGCTGAACCTGCCTGAACGCGCAAGCGAAGCGCCCGCTGCCAGTAGCCTGCTTGAACAGTTCGGCTCGCCTGAAGAACTCGTGCGGCGCATCAACATCGAGGCGGTGCGCCTCGCGCGCGAATCGGTCGGGGCGGACGCGCTGGTGTTCGGCGCGGTCGGACCGGTGGGCAAACCCCTGGAGCCGATGGGCGAGGTGCGCCTTGAGGAGGCGGAACAGGCGTTCGAAGAGCAGATTCGCGCCCTGCTCGATGGCGGTGTGGACGGGCTGATTTTGGAGACTTTTATCGACCTGCAGGAACTCGCGCTGGCGGTTCAGGTCGCCCGCCGCCTTGCGCACGACATCCCGATTATCGCCTCCAAAGGCTTCGTGGAGGACGGCGAGACGCTGATGGAGGGCTTGCCCGAACGGTTCGCCCAGCAGATGCAGTCGCTGGAGGTGGACGCCGTCGGGAGCAACTGCATCGTGGGGCCACAACGGATGCTCGACATCGTGCGGATGATGGCGGGCGCAACCGAGCTGCCCATCAGTTCGATGCCCACGCCGGGACTGCCCCAGCTCGTGCGCGGGCAGGTGGTGTACGACATTCAACCCGACTATTTCGGCAAGTACGCGGCGCGGCTGGCGGAGGCGGGCGCGAATATCGTCGGCGGCTGCTGTGGCACTACGCCCGACCACACGCGCGCCGTCGCCCAGCATGTACGGGGGCTGAAGCCGAAACGCGCCGCCGTTAGCCCTGTCCTCACGCGCGAGCGCAAACCTGCTGAAGAACTCCCCACCGCCGAGCCGTCGCGCCTGTCGCAAATTCTTGGCAAAGAGCGCGTGATTACCGTCGAACTCGACCTGCCACGCGGACTGAAGATTCAGAAAGTCATCGACGGCGCGCGCCTGCTCAAAGACCACGGCGTCCACCTGATCGATATCTCCGACGGGGCGCGGGCAAGACTCCGCATGAATGTGATTGCCACCTCGCACATCGTGCAGCGCGAGGCGGGGATTGAGGTAATGATGCATTTCGCCTGCCGCGACCGCAACCTGCTGGCAATCCAGTCCGACCTGCTGGGGGCGCACGCGCTGGGCATTCGGAATGTGCTGGCGATTACGGGCGACCCCGCGCAGATTGGCGACTACCCGACGGCGACGAGCGTGTTCGATGTGGACGCGGTGGGGCTGGTGCGCATCCTGCGCCGCTTCAACGAGGGGCGCGACCTCGCGGGCAACAGCATCGGGGTCTACGCGAACTTCACGATTGCCGCCGCCTACAACCCGCTCGCGCCCGACCTGGACGCCGAGAACGACCGCCTGCGCCGCAAAATCGACGAGGGCGCGCACCTGATTTACACGCAGCCTTTGTTCGAAATGCCTGTCGTGGAGCGCACGGCGGAGCTGCTCCAGCGGCTGAACACTCCCTGGTTCGTGGGCGTGTTGCCCCTGCGCAGCGCGCGCCACGCCGAGTTCATGCACAACGAAGTGCCCGGCATCCGCATTCCGGAGCCGATTCTGCAACGCATGCTCGAAGCCCCCGATGACTCGGCGTTGCAGGTGGGGCTGGAAATCGCGCAGGCGTTCGTGCGCGAGGCGGACGCCTACGCGCAGGGGATTTACCTGATGCCGCCTGCAGGCAACGCGCAGATTGCGCTGCGCGTCATCGAGGCGCTGGATTAGCCCAGCCGTGCGAATTTATGCTTCCCCACGCGCAGCAGTTTGCCCCGCAGCGCGTCGGCGGGATACACGGCGTTCGGGTCGCTCACGCGCTCGCCGTCTAACTCCACGCCGCCGCCCTGAATCAACCGCCGCGCCTCCGAGTTGCTGACGGCGTAGCCGATTCCCGCAATCAGCGCGGGCAGCAGCACCGTGCCGTCCTCGCGAATGAGATTCGCAGGAATCGCCACTTCGGGGGCTTCCGTGGGAGCTTGTCTTTGTGAGAAGATGCGCATAAAGTTCTCGTCGGCGTGGTCGGCGGCTTCGCGCGAGTGGTAGAGGCTCACAATCTCGCGGGCGAGCCTGCGCTTCACATCGCGCGGGTTGACGCGCCCCTCCTGCCAGTCGCGCTCTAACGCCTGCACCTCCTCCAGCGGTACATCGGTACACAGGATGAAATAGTGCGTCATCAGCGCGTCAGGCAGGCTCATCACCTTGCCGAACATCTGGTCGGGCGGCTCGTTAATCCCGATGTAGTTGCCCAGCGACTGGCTCATCTTCTCTTTGCCGTCCAGCCCGATGAGCAGAGGCATCAGGAACACCACCTGCGGCTCCTGCCCGAACTCGCGCTGCAGGTCGCGCCCTACCAGATTGTTGAAACGCTGGTCGCTGCCTCCCAGCTCCACATCCGCCTCAATCGCTACCGAATCGTAGCCCTGACAGAGCGGGTAGAGAATCTCGTGCATGCCCAGCGGCAGGTTCTGCGCGAGGCGGTTGGCGAAGTCTTCCCGCTCCAAGATACGCGCGACGGTGTACTTGCTGGCGAGTTGAATCACTTCCGCAAAGCTCATCTTGCCGAGCCAGTCGGCGTTGTAGTAGACCTCTGTGCGTTCGGGGTCTAAGATACGAAACAGCTGGGGCTTGAGGCGTTCCACATAACCCATCACTTCCTCGCGGCTGAGCTGGCGGCGGGTTTTGGATTTGCCTGTCGGGTCGCCAATCATCGCGGTAAAGTCGCCCACAATCAGGCAGGCGGTGTGTCCGAAGTCCTGAAACTGGCGCAGTTTGCGCAGCACAACTGCCCAGCCGAGATGCACATCGGGCGCAGTGGGGTCGATGCCGAGTTTTACTCGCAGGGGTTTGCCCCGCGCGAGCTTGGTCTGCAGTTCGGCTTCCGTGATGATGTCGTCCGCGCCGCGCCGTAGCGCCGCGAGCTGTTTCTCGATCGCCTCCATCAGGGGGCTATTGTACCTGACGAGCGATTCGCGAGGTACAATTCCCCCGTGCGACTGGGCATTTTCAAGGACTGGCTGAACAAAGTGGGGCAGGTCTTCACACGGCGTGGCGTCGACGAAGAGTTGCTGGAAGAGCTGGAAGAGACGCTGATTACCGCTGATATGAACGTGAACGCCGTGCAGGAGTTGCTGGACGCGCTGCGGGCGGAGGCGAAAGCGCAGCGACTGCGTGAAGAAGAGGATGTGCGTGCGTGCCTGCGCGGGATGCTCAAGAGTTGGCTGGGCGAGCCGGCGCCGCTTGCGGTCAGCCCGACGCCGCCGACGGTCTACCTGTTCGTGGGCGTCAACGGTGTGGGCAAAACGACCAGCATCGCGAAGGTGGGACACATGCTGCTGCAGCAGGGCAAGCGCGTGTTGCTGGCGGCGGGCGACACCTTCCGCGCCGCTGCAATCGACCAGCTGCAAATCTGGGCAGACCGCCTGGGCTGCGACATCGTGAAACACAAGGAGGGGGCGGACCCGTCGGCGGTCGTGTTCGATGCGATTCAAGCGGCGCGGGCGCGCGGCATCGACTATGTGCTTGCCGATACAGCAGGGCGACAGCACACGCATGCCCGCCTGATGGAAGAACTGAAAAAGGTCTATCGCGTCTCCGAGAAGGCATTGGGGCGCGCTCCTGACGAGGTGCTGTTGGTGCTGGACGCCGTCGCAGGGCAGAACGCCATCCGCCAGGCGGAGGAGTTTGCCCGCGCCCTGCCTATTACAGGCGTCATCCTCACCAAGCTGGACAGCACCAGCCGCGGCGGCGCAATCCTGACCATCCGCAAGGAGCTGAACATTCCCATCAAACTGGTCGGGCTGGGCGAAAAAGCCCATCAGATGGCGCCGTTCGACCCTGATGCCTTCGTGGAAAGTTTACTCACGACAGAGTGAACTGTTTTGAAGGCGTTTCGCAGAGTGAGCGAGGTATAATCCCTGCATCTATGCCCGCTGTCTCGAACCGTTCCGTCGACGCTTTAGTGCAGGGCGTCCTGCAAGGGGAAGTACGCTCTATCGCCCGCGCGATTACGCTGGTCGAATCGCGCGCCCCGGAGCGTCTGGAGTTGTTGGCACAGCTGTTTCCACATACGGGGCGCGCGTTCAAACTGGGGATCACGGGCGCGCCGGGCGCGGGCAAAAGCACGATGACCTACCAGCTCATTCCGCGCCTCAAGGCGAAAGGCTATCGCGTCGGCGTGCTGGCAGTCGATCCCACCAGCCCGTTCAGCGGGGGCGCGATTCTGGGCGACAGGATCCGCTTCGACGACGCGCTGGAGGGCGTCTACATCCGCAGCCTCGCCAGCCGAGGCAGTATCGGAGGGCTGTCGCGTGGCGTGCCGTCTGCTGTGCGCGTGCTGGAAGCCGCGGGCTTCGACCTCGTGCTCATCGAAACCGTTGGCGCAGGACAACTGCAGGTCGATGTGCGATTCGTCGCCGATACCGTCGTGCTGACCCTTGTCCCTGAAGCCGGCGATGTGATTCAAGCGATGAAGGCGGGCATTATCGAAATCGCCGATATCTATGTCATCAACAAAGCGGACCGCGAGGGTGCGACCCGCATGCGGTTAGACCTGCGCAACGCGCTCGAACTCGGTGGCAAACCCAAAGGCTGGAACCCGCCCATCACGCTTACGGAAGCCCTCCACGGCAAGGGCGTCGATGAATTAGTGGAGTTCATCGAGGAGCATAAACAGTATCAGCAACAGTCGAGCGGCTGGCACACGCGCCGATTGCAACAGCTGGAATGGGAACTTCAATCGCTGATTCACGACGCTCTGGAGCAACAGGCGCGGAGTATCACACGGCAACTGTTCAGCGCAGCAACGCTCGAAGCCGTACTGCAGGGCGCGGAGAACCCGTTCCCGAAGCTGAAAGCGTGGATGGGGAGCTAACGTGTCGTCGGCAGGGGCGACGATGACCGGTGTCCTCAGAGCCTATCTCGCCACACGCCCTCGAACACCAGCACCGCGTCGC
Organism: Fimbriimonadales bacterium; assembly: GCA_026416655.1. Classification (GTDB taxonomy): domain Bacteria; phylum Armatimonadota; class Fimbriimonadia; order Fimbriimonadales; family GBS-DC; genus GBS-DC. Next base: position 3,373 of record JAOAES010000007.1, on the reverse strand, counting down.
CTGTGAGCCACAAAGTATCGTCCTCGCGCCATTCCACCTGCAACGCGCCGCCGGGCATCTGTACGGTCGCCTGCCGCTCCAGCATTCCTGCCCGAACGCCCGCGACCAGAATCGCACACGCGCCTGTGCCGCACGCCAGCGTCGCCCCCGCACCGCGCTCCCACACGCGCGCTCGCGCAAAATCGGGACGCTCCCCCTGCGCCACTGAGACATTCACGCGGTCGGGAAAGTCGGGGTGGTGTTCGAGGTCAGGACCAACGGTTTCCAAAGGAAACTCAGCGAGATTCTCGACAAACAGCACCAGGTGCGGCGCGCCGGTCTCGACGGCGAGGGCATGGAGTATGCCCTCACCCCCTGATCCCCTCGCCCACGCCGTGGGAGAGAGAGGCAGGGGGTGAGGGCTTCCCATCTCCACCGTCAGCAGTTCTCCCTCTGCCCGGTAGACACGCCGTATTCCCGCACCCGTTTCAATCGCGAGGCAATCGCTGTGCGCGGGATAGCATGCCCAGAGATAGCGGGCGAAGCAGCGGATGCCGTTGCCACACATGGGGGCTTCCGAGCCGTCAGCGTTCAGAATCCGCATGCGATAGTCGGCGACTGAAGAAGGCTCTACCAGCAGGAGACCGTCCGCTCCGACGCCGAACCTACGGTCGCACAGGCGGCGCGCCAGCGTCGCCGTATCCTCTGTGGGCAACGGCTGCTGCATCGTATCCAGCAGCACAAAATCGTTGCCCGCGCCCTGCAACTTGAAAAAGCGGAGCGAACTACTCTTCGAAGTCCTGCTCCTGCTGGGATTGGCGTCCTGAGGGACCATAACCAGGCACCGGGCGCGAGGGCACAATCGAGGTGATGGCGTGCTTGTAGACCAGTTGGACGGGCTTACCCGGGCTTTCCAGCAACACGGTGAACGCATCGAAGCCGCGCACCGTGCCGCGCAGTTGAAGCCCGCCACTCAGGTAGATCGTGACGCCGATCCCTTCCTTGCGCACCTGATTCAAAAACATATCCTGCAGATTAATCGACTTCGGCATCGTTAAACCCTCCCTGCTCCATCAGCAGTGTGTTAATCAGCTCAGCGGTTTTTTCACTCCCTTGACTTGCGTCGACCCACTGAACGCCCGGCTCTTTGCGGAACCAGGTCATTTGACGCTTTGCGAACCGCCGCGTATCGCGTTTCCAGAGCCGCACCGCCTCGTCCCAGCCGACGCGCCCCTGAATATACCCGATTAGGTGGCGGTAGCCTAATCCCTTCAGAGCAGGCTGCTCAGGATTATACCCCTTTCGAAGCAGATTCTGAACTTCCTGCAGCATGCCCATCGCAATCATCTTGTCCACACGCTGCTCGATGCGTTGATAGAGCAGTTCGCGCGGCATCGTCAGCCCGAACTTGAGCGCGGGCAGCTCGGTCTGGGCGTGCTGTTGCCACTGGCTAATGGGGACTCCCGTCATCTCGTACACTTCGAGGGCGCGCGTGATGCGCACAGCGTCGTTGGGATGAATCCGCGCGGCGGCGACAGGGTCAATCTGTTTCAAGCGTTCGTGCAGGGCAGGTGCGCCGACGCGCTCCAGTTCGGCTCGCCAGCGCGCCCGCACCTCAGGATCGGCAGGCGGCGGCGCGAGGCTGAACCCGTGCAGTAAGACACGGATATATAGCCCCGTGCCCCCTACCACCAGCACACGCTTGCCACGCGATTGGATATCCCCAATCGCCTGCAGGGCAAGGTCGCGAAACTTCGCAGCGGTGAACACCTCGTCCGGGTCGGCGACATCGATGAGGTGGAAGCGCACACGCTGTTGCTCTTCGAGGCTGGGCTTCGCCGAGCCGATGTCCAGACCTCGATAAACCGCGCTGGAGTCGGCGGAGATAATCTCGCCGTTCCACCGCTCCGCCAAGAGCATGCCCACATCGGTCTTGCCCGTAGCAGTGGGACCGAGAATGACGATGAGCGATTGCACCGTAGGCTACTCTTCCGGGTTGATTCCGCGCTCTTGCAGGATGCGTTTCAGGCGTTCCAGCTCGGCTTGCACCTGCTCGCGGAGGCGTCGTTCCTGTTCCGCACGCTGGCGTTCGCGCTCCACTGCCCGCTCCAACGCCTCCCGCAACTCCAAGTAGTGGGATTATACCCCCTACCTTGCCGAGCCGTCCCTGCAGTTTTCTATACTCCCCGTAACTTTACAGCCACTGTAAAGCCCCCTTTGAGGAAAAATCGCGCAGGAGGCTTCCATGCGAATCGGGATTGGGCTGGTCTGCTTGATTTTGAGCGTGAGCGCGTGGGCGCAGGGGGCTCCCGTCGCGCCCATCGCCTACGATGCGGAGCGCGGCGCGTATTATGTGGCAAACGAGCTGGTGGTGGGGCTGGAGCCGAACGCGCCGACCGCGCTGGCGCAGCAAGCGATGCTGTGGGTAGGGAACCTGCGCGACCTGCAGACGCCTTTGCTTGCGGGCGTGGTGCGAGTCGATGCGGAGCTGAACCCCGACAGCGTGCGGGAGTTTCTGCAATCCCTGCCGGGTGTGCGCTATGTGGAACGCAACTACCTCGCTTTCACCTGCAACGCTCCGAACGACCCCCTCTTTGCGCAGCAGTGGGGACTGGCAAAGATTCAGGCGACTCAGGCGTGGGCAAACTGGCAGCCCCAGCGCACAGTCTATATCGCGATTGTGGACACAGGGATTGACGCCACGCATCCTGACCTGACCCAAAAAATGCGCCGCCACAATAACGGTGCGATTTACGGCTACAACGCGATTTCCAACACCACCAACGCTCACGATGTGCATGGGCATGGCACCCACTGCGCAGGCATCGCGGCGGCGCATACCAACAACGGCACAGGCATCGCGGGCGTGGCGGCATGGAACGCCAACCTCGCCAGTGTGCATACCGCCGTACAACTGATGCCTGTGAAGGTGCTGAACGATCAAGGCTACGGCACATTCGCCGATACTGTACGGGGGATCATCTGGGCAGCGGATAACGGAGCGCACATCATCAGTCTGAGCCTTGGCGGCGTGACGGGCACGCAACAGCTGTACGACGCCGTGAACTATGCATGGAATCGGGGCTGTCTGGTGGTGGCGGCGGCAGGGAACAACGGCAGCAACGCGCCGTTCTATCCCGCCTCCTACGAGAATGTGGTCGCGGTCGCTGCCACCGACCCCAACGACTATCTAACTTCCTTCTCACAATACGGCGCGTGGGTCGATATCGCTGCGCCGGGACAGGCGATACTTTCCACCGTGCCGGGCGGCGGCTATGAGAGCTGGAGTGGCACTTCGATGGCGTGCCCCCACGTGGCGGGCGCCGCCGCGCTTATCTGGTCGCGTGTGCCCAGCCTCAGCAATCAGCAGCTGCGCCAAGCCCTCGAAAACAAC
>JAOAES010000171.1 GCA_026416655.1 Fimbriimonadales bacterium | reverse complement strand
CTCGTCGGCAGCGTCAGATGTGTATAAGAGACAGCGCTATACCTTCCGCTCGATCCAGAAGCTGGTCTCTGTCGCCAAGAAAACGCCCGTCGTGGACGGCAGCGGGCTGAAAAACACTTTGGAACGCGAGGCGCTGCGCTGGATCCAAGAGCGACAGGTGGTCGATTTCTCGCGCAGCACGGTGCTACTGGTCGCGGCAGTAGACCGCTTCGGCATGGCACAGGAACTGGCGCAACTGGCGAAGCGCGTGATTTACGGCGATCTGGTGTTCGCCGTCGGCGTGCCTATCCCGATACGCTCCTACCGCACCGTGGAGATACTGGGGCGACTGCTGCTGCCGATTATCACGCAATTGCCGTTCCAGTGGTTCTACCCGACAGGCGAGAAGCAAGAGAAACGCACCCCCCGCGCCGAGAGACTCTTTCAGGAAGCCGATGTAATCGCAGGCGACTGGCACTACATCCGCAAATACATGCCCGACCAGATTCCGAACAAGACGGTCATCACGAACACGGTGCGCAAGGCGGATATCGAGTTCCTGCGGACGGCAGGCGCGGCGCAGGTAATCACCACGACCCCCGTAATTGAGGGCGAGACCTTCGCCACAAATGTGATGGAGGGCGTGATTGTCGCGCTTACGGGGCGCCATCCCGACGCGCTCACCCCCGACGACTATTTGCAGAAACTCTGCGAGCTGGGCTGGGCACCGTCGGTGATTGAGTTGAAGGAGTAGGGCGATACTCAATCGACTGTCATTCCGAGCGGAGCAAGGAATCTCTTTTTGAGCAAACGCCGTAATGTCTCCGGCGACCCGCCGACAACGGCGCTACCTGAAACGCATGTTCGTAGAAAATACGCTCCCCGACCCGTGGGTCAGGGAGCGTTTTCGGGAGCGGGTTGGCAACAAGCCGTTAGCCGACGGAGCCTTCCATCTCCAGCTCAATCAGGCGGTTCAGCTCGACGGCGTACTCCATCGGCAGCTGCTTCGCCAGCGGCTCGATGAAGCCCGACACAATCAGCGTGAGCGCCTCGTCCTTCTTCAACCCGCGACTCTGCAGGTAGAAAATCTGCTCGTCGCTGACCTTGCTCACGCGCGCCTCGTGCCCGATAGTGACCTCCTTCTCGTTGATTTCGATGTAGGGGTAGGTGTCGGTCTTGGCGTCCTCGTCGAGCAGCAGCGCGTCGCATTCCACGTTGCACTTGGCATGGTGCGCGCCTTCCAGCACCTGCACCAGCCCGCGATAGCTCGCGCGCCCCGTACCCTTGGAGATGGACTTGGAGGTGATGCGTCCCGTGGTATACGGTGCGGCGAAGATGAGCTTGCCGCCCGTATCCTGATGTTGCCCGTCGCCCGCGAACGCGACGGAGAGAATCTCGCCGCGCGCGCCGGGTTCAAGCAGATAAACAGAGGGGTACTTTTGAGTCACACGGCTGTTATGTACCAGCACGCCGTTCACCACGAACGAGTGCGCCTCCGCCACCTCGAGGTCGTAGGTCGGCGCGACGACAGAGGGACGAATGGACTCGATTCGCGCCACGCCCATTTCGGGAGTGAGTAGCTTCGTGGCGCGGAAGCCGCGCAGACGCTGGTGGCGCACACGCTTCTGAGGCGTCTGTAGGCGTTCTCGCAGGGCGGGAGTCAGGTAAGGCAGCAACGCCTCTACATTCGACAGGTTCAGCCGATAGGCGGTGTACCGCTTTGTGCGCCCAACACGATTGATATCGGCTTCAACTTGCGCGGTATAAACGGCGCTGGCATGCACGCCACACTGCAGCGCGAGCTGCTGCACATCTTCCAGCAGGGCGCGATGAGCCGACTTGAGGCTCAGCTGGTTGCCGCGTGCGCACCCATCGCCATCGATGTAGCCCGCCAGCAACGCGGCTTGCATCGTGCGCGGGAGCGTGAACGCCCACGCAGGGATACGCTTTACCTTCGCGCCCGAAGCGAAGCCGTTCGCCTGAAGCCATGTCGCGAACTCCAGCGAGTTCACGCGCAGGTAGCGCTCATCCTTGCGCAGCTCAATCGCGTGGTTGCCGAAGTAGCGCGTGAGGAGCGAGATAAGACGCGGGTAGGCGCGATCGCTCACAGGTACGCTGAAGCCCACGCGCCCGTAGCGCGAGCCGTTGCGTCCTTCTTGAACCGTGTAATCGCCTTCCGCCAGCCACAACCCCAGCAGCCAACAGATGTCTTCATCCGCGTACTCAGGCAACTGCACGGGCAGGCGTGAGTGAGAAGCAATCGCATACTCCGCGCCGTACTGGTTGCGCCCCGTGAACGACTCACGCATTTCAGGTTGTACGAAGCGATAGGGCTGCCCTTCGTCGCGCAACGCAGTAGGGAACACGATTAAGTCGCCCGCCTGCATCGCCTCGACAGGCTTCCACTGCAGGCTGTAGCGTCCGAGCTTCTGCGGGCGCGTCGCGTCGTACTGTACGGTCAACAGCGGATGGTTCGCCGTGAGGCGCAGCGTGCGCCCGTTGGAAAGCGCAATCTCGAACACTTGCTGCATCCCGCTCTCCTTACGCGCAACCACAGGGCGCAGAACCCACAGTTTACGCGCCTCATCGAAGCTCCAGACTCGCGTACCGGGCTGCACCTGCTCGATGGGAACCGGACCTCGTTCCGTGTAGACCAGCTCGCCCGCGCATACACAACCCAAATTGCCGTCGACCCATTCCATCACCGAGTCGCCATACGCGACCGCGCGCTTGGTCACGAGGTTATACACATCCTTCGACCAGTTCTGGATGGTGGTGTAGCGCACGCGCGCGCCGCGCTTGACGATAATCTCCACCACTGCGCTGTGCAGGGCTTCTTCGGCGTAGACGGGCGCGGTGCAGCCCTCCACGTAATGCACGAACGAACCTTCCTCTGCGATAATCAGCGTGCGCTCGAACTGCCCCGCGTTCTTGGCGTTGATGCGGAAGTACGCCTGCAGCGGGATATCGACATGCACGCCCGCCGGCACATACACGAACGAGCCACCCGACCACACCGCTGAGTTCAGCGCAGCGAACTTATTATCGTGCGGCGGAATCACCGTGCCGAAGTACTCCTTCACGAGGTCGGGATACTCGCGCACGGCGGTGTCGGTGTCCACGAAAATCACGCCTTTCTCTTCCCACTGCTTGGCGAGGTTGTGGTAGACAACCTCTGAATCATACTGGGCCCCAACCCCCGCAAGGAACTTGCGCTCCCACTCAGGAATGCCCAATCGGTCGAAAGTGCGCTTGATTTCCTCCGGCACCTCGTCCCAGCTGCGCCCCTTGCGGTCAGTGGGCTTGATGTAGTACACAATCTCGTCAAAGTTCAGCCCCGACAGGTCGGGTCCCCAAGTGGGCATCGGCTTGCTGATGAAGATTTCGTAGGCTTGCAAGCGGAAGTCGCGCATCCACTTGGGTTCGCCCTTTTCGATGGAGATGGCTTCCACGACGCGGCGCGACAGCCCGCGCTCGGTCTGGAACACCGGCTTGATGTCGTCGTAGAAGCCGTACTTCTGCTTATAGTCCTGATCCAGATTCAGAATATCTGGCTGAGCCATTGCTGGATACCTCCTACGGGGTTGCTGCCCCCGCCAATTCGCTGCGCACCCACTCGTAGCCCTTCTCTTCCAGCTGCAGGGCTAACTCAGGTCCGCTAGAGCGCACGATGCGCCCCTCAACCATCACATGCACATAGTCGGGTGTGATATAGTTCAGAATTCGCTGATAGTGCGTAATCACAAGGAACGAGCGTTCGGGCGAACGCATGCTGTTGACTCCGTTCGCGACGATTTTCAGTGCGTCGATGTCCAGCCCGGAGTCGGTCTCGTCCAGCACGGCAAGCACCGGCTCCAGCAGCGACATCTGCACGATTTCGAACCGCTTCTTCTCGCCGCCCGAAAAGCCCTCGTTCACCGGGCGACCTGCGAAGCTGGGATCCATCTCCAACTTCTTTAGATGCTGCAAAAGGATTTTATAAAAGTCTGTATACTTCACTTCGGTATCGAAGCGTCGCTGGTAGGCGAGTCGCATGAAGTTCGCAATGGTGACTCCGGGCACCTCCATCGGGTACTGGAACGCAAGGAACAGTCCCAGTCGGGCGCGGTCATCGGGTTCCATCTCCAGAATATCCTCGCCTCGGAACAGCACCTCGCCGTCGGTGACTTCGTAGCCCGGATGCCCCGACAGCACTTTCGCCAGCGTGGACTTGCCCGAGCCGTTCGGTCCCATCAG
>JAOAES010000163.1 GCA_026416655.1 Fimbriimonadales bacterium | reverse complement strand
ACGAAGTCGGAACGATTTTCCCCGACTGGAGGTTGCGATCTACCAGCAGTGTTCATCCCTACATGTTCGTGGGTGTGCCGCCTGACGGCAAGCGCGTGACTCTGAAGTTCTACGATGGCTTCCCGCCCAGACCGACTGGCGAGCTAAGGATCCAGCTGCCGCGCGTGGAGCAGGCGTTGCAGCCGCAGCAGCCTGAGCCGTTGCCCGCGGTTCGCGAGGTGGACGGCGTGCGCGTGCGCTTAGACAAAGTGGAGTGGGGCTGTAGCCGGAGAATGTATCACCGCACTTGGCAGCTCGAGCCGCTCGCTCGCCCGCATCTGCGCGTGGAGCCTGCCCGCGATTGGGTTCCCCTGCGCGCGGTGGTCGCCCCAGTTGGTTCTGGGTATCGGGAGATATTCGACAGCTCAAGCCCGCGCGCCGCGCCGCTTATCGGCTCGCCCGACTTGCCGGTCTATCAGCTGGTCGTCTGGCTCAAGTACCGTCCCACAGGGCACACTAAGCCTGTAAAGTTCTTCATCGCGCCGCCTCCAATCGAACAGTTCCGCAAGCGACGGCAGTATGTCGACCAGATAAGCGCGGCGATTATACGCGCGGACTACGAGAACGCGCTGGCGCTATGCAACAGGGCGCGGAAAGAGTTTCCCGAGCTGGCGGCGTTCTATCGCGGTTACGCGCTCGCCCTCAAGGGGGAATATAAGCGGGCGATTCAGGCGTGGCAGGGACTGGGCAAGCCGCGTTTTGAGGAGCCATGGCGCTATGACCCGCGCCCTGCCGCTGCGTTATGCTATCTTCTGCTTGGCGACAGGCAATCGGCGCGAGCGACGGCGAACGCTTGGCGTGCAGACTGGAACCTTGCCGATCGTGCATGGTACGAACACACTGAGATTACCCTCAGCGCCGCATCCCCAGAAACGGCAATTTCACCAGCAGAGGCGCAAAGAGCGTTGAACTTTTTCAACCCCAAGAGCGACCCGAAAAACCCGGACTACCAACGGCGCATCCGCGCAGCGCGCGCCCTTGCCGAGCAACGCTATCGTGCAGCTCTACGCGAGTTGCAGTCGCTTCAAATCAAACGCCTCGTCGGTCCCCAAGATAGGCTACTGATGGCATACCTCTATGCGAAACTCGGCGACGCCGAGAACGCCCGCTTTCTGCGTCAACAAGTGGAAAGTGAACTCGCGCCTACGGAATACTATGAGTGGTGGAACCTGCGCTTACTGGATAGAATCCTGTTTCCGAGAGAGTGGCGGTTGTAGTGACCGGCTTAACCTCAGTCTGAGGTATAATCCGTTGGGATGACAGCACGGGAGATACTGGACATTCTGCGCAGCGACCCTGAAGCGGCGCAGTTGTTCGAGCTGCCCAAGCAGTTCGAGCAGCTGCGTGAAGAGATGAACGCACGCTTTGATGCGATGCAAGAGTATGTCGACCGACGGTTTGACGAGGTTGACGAACGGTTTAACGAAGTTGACCGACGGTTTGACGAGGTTGACGAACGGTTTAACGAAGTTGACCAACGGTTTGACGAAGTTGACCGACGGTTTGACGCAAGCGATGCCCGTCATGACCGCACAGAACAGCGTTTAGACCGCATTGAGAAAGACCTCGGCTTTCTCAAGGGGCGCGATCGGGAGCGATGGTTCCGCGACAACGCCAAAAACATCTTTGGACGGTTCATGAAGCGTCCCCAGATTGTCGACCTGCCTGAGCTGGAAGAGATTCTGGGCGAAGATACATTGAGCGAGGAGCATCGCGACCTGATTGCCCTGGCGGATTTGATTGTACGCGGTATTGGTCGGGATAGCCAGCGCGAGGTGTTCGCCGTACTGGAAGCCTCGTGGAAAATCGATAGCGGCGATGTGGAGCGGGCGCGCCGCCGTGCAGCGGTGTTGCGCCAGTACGGCGTCCATGCTGTGCCTGTGGTAGGCGGCGTAGAGACCGTCGAGGCGTTCGAGTTGCCCGAAGATGTTACGATGTTCATCGAGGGTAAAGTGTATAACGCGCCGTTGCTTCGCTAAGCTGTGAAATACACTGGCAGCTAAGGCTCCAGCTGTTTGAGCCGTTGCCCATAGTTCGCGTGGTGGACGGGGCGCGCGTCTACCAAGCGTTCAAGTAAACGCCGGGACCTCGTTCCATCAAGGTGATAGGGGGAGATTCGCCAGTCGCTCAAAGATTCGTGCGTAGCAGCGGACGAGTTTTTTGAGGCTCTCGATGCTGATTCGTTCGTCCGCCTGATGCGCCTCGCCGTCGCCTTCGAAAGCCGCGCCAATCGCGACGAGGTTCGGCATCGTACGCGCATAAGTACCGCCTCCCATCGTGGTCGGTTGCGTCTCGTAGTCCCCCGTCTCCTCGCG
>JAOAES010000161.1 GCA_026416655.1 Fimbriimonadales bacterium | reverse complement strand
GGGGGCGCGCTGTTCGATTTCCTCGCGCTCACGGTCGGCTCGATTTTCGGGTTCGCGTTGCGTGCGGAGGGCGAGGCGGGCGCGCCGTCGCGGGCGGTTGCGCTCACGCTGGTCGGTGCGGGCATCGGGTTGTTCATCGGGTTGCTGGAGCTGATGACGCGCTCGGCGTGGGTGCGAGTGATTTACGGGCGCAACGAGGGCAAGGACTACCCGATCGACCGCGATGGGGCGTACATCGGGCGCGACGAGCTGGCGGATGTGCCCCTGCGCGGCGACCCGCAGGTCGCGCCGCGCCACGCCGAGATTCGGAGGGAGGGCGGGGGTTACACGCTCATTCCCCACGCACCGTTGCTGATAAACGGGCAGCCCATCGCCGCGCCTGTAGCACTGAACGATGGGGACATGTTGCAGATTGGGGGTTTCCAGCTCCAGTTTCAGTTGCGCGAGGGTCAGGCGCAGCGGGTCCCGCGCGATGTAGCGCGTTCCTCGCTGCCGCCGCCACCGCCCACGCCGCCGGGCGTATGCCCCTACTGCGGGCAGCGCCAGGATCCCGTCACGGGCGCGTGCGCCTGTACACCGGTTGCAACGACCGCGTCCTCGTTCACGCCTCCTGCGCCCAACTACGCCGCTGCGTCCACAGGCGTCGCCGTCGTCGCGCAGGCGACAACGCTGGTCGGGCTGGACGGCGCACTCGCCGGGCAACGCTTTACCGTGCCCCCCACCGGACTCACCGTCGGGCGCGAAATCGACAACGCTTTGGTTGTGCCTGACCTCTCTGTAAGCCGCCATCACGCTCGCGTCGCGCTGGAGAACGGCGCACTGGTGGTCTACGACCTCAACAGCACGAACGGCGTGTTTGTGAATGAGCAGCGCGTGCAGAAACAGGTTCTCAGGGCGGGCGATGTGGTGCGTTTCGGGATGGTGCGTTTTCGAGTAGAGTAAAAAAACGTCGTTGGCGGGACCACCAACTGTCGTACTATTTGACCTCCCGACTTGAGTTGCCCCACTGTAGCACCGTTTGCAGCACGCCTTCACCGCAAAGGTAGAAGTTGCGCAGGATGAGCCTCTCCTGAGGAGTGTGGATGCGGTCTGCGCCAGTGGGGAACACAAGGCACTGAATACCCTTTAACGCGAAGGCGTTCGCGTCGGAGCCACCGCCTGTGCGCTCGAGCCGCGCTTCCACGCCGACGCTTTTCAGCCCCGCTACCGCTGCCCGCACAATCGGTGCATCGGGCGCAAGGCGAATCGCCTCGAAGGTCTGGCTGAACTTGACCTCCACGCTGCCCTCGCTTTCCTGAGCGACCTGCTCGCAGACGGCTCTCCACCGTTCCGTGAGGGCTTTAACGCGCTCCGGGTCGAAGCTGCGGAACTCGCCTACCAGTTTTACGCGGTCGGGCACGACATTCATTGCCTGCCCACCTTCAATCACGCCGACGTTGGCAGTGGTCTCGGCGTCGAGCCTGCCCCACTGCATTTGCGCGATGGCTTTCGCCGCCATCACAATCGCGTTCCTGCCTTTTTCCGGTTCTGCGCCTGCGTGCGCCGCTTTGCCCTGAAACACGACCTCAAACTTCCAGTGTGTGGGCGACTGTACGAACAGCGCGCTGGGGTCCTCCCGTCCGTCGACCACCAGCCCCGTGCGCGCTTGCAGTAGGCTCGTATCGAACGCTTTCGCGCCCAACAGTCCTTTCTCCTCGCGAATGGTGAATACCACCTCCAGCGGCGGGTGAGGCAGGTTGCGTTCTTTGAGTGTGCGGAGGACTTCCAGAATTATCGCGACGCCCGCCTTGTTATCCGCACCTAAAATGGTGTTGCCGTCGGTGCGGATTTCGTTCTCGTCGCGAATAAGTTGAATGTTTTGCGTGGTATAGACCGTATCGACATGGGCGTTCAGCAGAAGGGGCGGCGCGCTCATCGTTCCTTTGAAGCGCGCGAACACGTTCCCGCCTGAGCCGCCAATTTGCTTACTTGCCTCGTCGATGATAACGATCTCCGCGCCGAGTTCACGCAACTGTTTCGCCACAAACTCGCATATCGCCGCCTCATTCTCCGAACCGCTCTCGATGCGCGCCATCTCGATAAACAGCGCTGTCATCCGCTCGTGATTGAGCAGCGGCTTGTAATCGCTTGCCCACGTAAAGCACCAGAGGAACCCAATCAACAGGCTCAGGCGTTTCATAGTGTGAGAATTATACCGATGTGCGCGGCAGGAATTCGGCGCACTCTATCGAAAGGCGTCCGTATGCACCCGATTCGGTGTTCCGCGCCGGGGCGCGCAGGGATTGTTGGCAACCCCAGCGACATGTATGGGGGCACGGTGATTTCTTGCGCCATCCCCTTGCGGGCGCGTTGCACGCTGGAGACGGCAGCGCGGCTCACTTTTCAGTCCCGCGAGCGATTACTTACCCCTGACACGCTGGAGCTACAATCCGACGAGTTCGATGTCTGTCGCGTGGCGTTGCAGGGACTGGGTTTCACGGTGGAGAGCGCACCGTTCATGCTGCGTATCGAGACCGATATTCCTGCACAGTCGGGACTGGCGGGGTCATCGGCGCTGCTAACAGCTATCGTGGCGTGTCTGCTTTGCTATCGTAAAGAAGCGTGGGGCACACGCCATCAACTCGCGGAGCGTGTGCGACGCATCGAGGCGCAGCTGCTCCAGGTTGCCTGCGGCTATCAGGACTTTTATATGGCTGCGTTTGGGGGGCTGAACTTCATGGACTTTCGCGACAAGGAACTACTGGGGAGAGACCCGACCGAGCCGCTGGCATGCGTAGAGCCTCTGCAGGGCTATCTTCAGGGCGTCGCGCTCCCACTCTGGCTGGCGACGACGGGAGGCAAGCGGTTTTCAGGCGCGGTGCATGCGAACCTGCGCGCCCGCTGGGAAGCGGGTGAAGCGGCGGTCGTGGAAGGCATGGCGCGAATCGGCAGACTCGCCCGCGAAGCGAAAACCGCGCTGCTCCACCACGATTGGAAGCAACTCGCCTACCTGATGAACGAGAACTACGCGATTATTCGCGAACTGGGGGGTAGCGGCGAGACGCTCGATCAACTGGTGCAGGTCGCGTTGGAAAACGGCGCGCTGGGCGCGAAGCTCGCAGGCGCAGGGGGGGCAGGGGGGACGGTCATCTTCCTTACGCTCCATCCCGAGCGTACACTCCCCGCCCTACGCGAGGTCGCCGAGAGGATTATCCCGCTCGCGCCGAACGCGCCGGGAATGAATATGGGGTAAAATTACGACACCATATGATGCTTGAGCGAATGGGGCGGCGACTGGAGTATGCGTTGGCGTTGGTGCTGTTGTTTTGCGCCGCGCACGCGCAACCTCAGTATGACGACTTTCTGGGGGGCTTCAACACGCAACTGGGATGGAGCTGGCAGGTTCCTCGCAACACCCCGCTGAACAGCCTCGACGCCGCGCGAGTGGGCTTCGTCAGCGATGCTTTGCAAATCACCGCGCAAGCAGGCACGCTTTATCAAAACCTGAACAACATCCGCAACCTGCCCAGCCTGAGTGTGCCCGTCCTACGCGGCGCGTGGAGCATCGAGACGCGCGTGCGCCTGCAACGCAACGGTCTCTCCAGCGCGTACCTGCAGGCAGGCATCGTGCTGCTGCGCGACGCCGATAACTACTTTAACCTGCACCTCGTTTATCTGCCCGACCAGAATAACTGGCTCTCGGTCAGCGGCGGGCATGAGCAGAACGGCGTCTACCAGTGGGCGGGGCTGAGCGGACTCGTGTGGAACCCCAGCGGAGGCGACACGGCGCGCCTGCTGATACGCTATGAGCCGGACACGGGGCGCGTGCGCTTCTTCTATGACCGCGAGGACGGCGCGCACTGGCGCGAGATGAACGGCTCGCCGCGTCTGCTCAGCGACTTCCCCTCGTTGCAGGCAGTGGCGCAAAACGGCGGGCAAATCGGGCTGTATGTGGACATGGCAGGCGGTACAGGAACCCCTGCGCCGGTAGCGACCTTCGACTATCTGCAGATTCTTAGCGACTTTCACCCCGCTGATGTGAATCAGGACGGCATCGTGGACGACGCCGACCTGCTAAGCGTGCTGTTCGCCTTCGGGACGCAACGGTGCAATCACCCCGCCGATGTGAACCGCGACGGAGTCATCGACGACGCAGATTTGCTGCAGGTGTTGTTTGCGTTTGGGGGACGATAAAGGACGGTATAATCGTGCTATGCAAATCACGATTGACCTGAGCGAGTCTGAGCTGGAACAGGTCAGGCAGCTGGCTGAGCAGCGTGGGATGACACTGAGCCAACTGGCGCGCATACTGCTGCTCAAAGAGATGCGAGCAGCTGAGCGAGCGCAGCCTCCTCTTGAGAATCGCCGCCTGAAGCCGAAAAGTGGCGCATTGAATTTGTGCCTATCGAGGTGAACGCTTTCCGAATGCGTATCTTGCAAGATGGAGAAGAAATTCAGCCTGACCCCCGCGCGGGCGTTGGCGCTTTGCGTTCAGGATTAGGCGACCTCTCTGCTCGTCACGACGACTACTTTGTTGAGGCAAGTCTTTAATGAGAGTCTTCGTGGACACCTCGGCATGGTTGGCAATCGTGGACGCTGATGATTTGTTCCATGAAGACGCTCAACGCCTCTGGAACTTGCTCCATAACAGGTACAATTAACCGCCACAGGAGGCGTTTTTGATGCACGAGCTGACCGAGGCGCTGAGCTTTGACGATGTGCTGCTACTGCCGAACCACTCGGAAGTGCTGCCCGATCAAGTCGATGTTTCCACGACGCTGGTGGGGGACATTCGCTTGCGCATTCCCATCGTGAGTTCCCCGATGGACACCGTAACGGAATCGCGCATGGCAATCGCCTTAGC
>JAOAES010000288.1 GCA_026416655.1 Fimbriimonadales bacterium | reverse complement strand
GCTGGAGACGGGGCAGCTGAGTCTGGAGACCTGCTGCGCCGTGCTGAACGAGCTCGATATTCAAGGGGTCAGCCTCAGCGACCGCCACCTGAGTAGCCTGCACCCACGCTATCTGGAGAACCTGCGCGAGACCTTCCACCGACACGGGATTGCCGTGACGGGCGTGATGGCATCGGAACCCGTGAACCTGAGCGACGAGGCGACCCTGAGCCGACGGCTGGACGAGTTGACCGAGCGACTGCAGGCGGCGGCGATTCTGCAAGCCCCGCTGATTCGCCTCCACCTGAACGGCGAGCGCGAGGAGGAGCTGTTCGAGCGGGCGGCGCAGTTCCTGCAACGCCTGCTTCCTGAAGCGCGCCGACGGCGTGTGCGCATCACCCTCGAGAACCGCGAGGGCGTCGGCAAGCGCCCCGAAACGCTGTTGAACTTGATTCGCGCGCTTGACCCGCGCTGGATGGGCGCATGCTACGATTTCGGGCACGGCGCGCCGGAGCGGGTTTACGACGCGGCGCGAATGCTCGCCCCCTACACCTTCCACGCGCACGCCAAGAGCCTCGCCTTCGACCCGCGCGGCGAGGAGACCAGCCTGGAGTATGGGCGCATCCTCAGCATTCTGCGCCTTGCCAGCTATGTGGGCGCAATCTCTATCGAGTATATGGGCGAGGAAGACCCCATCGAGGGAATCCGCAAGACCCGCGACCTGATTCGACGCCACTGGCGCGCCTACTAACGATGGAAATTCTGGAGCGCGTTCGCGCCACAATTCGTGAACGCAACCTTCTACCTCCCGAAGACGGTGTGGTGATTGTGGGCTACTCCGGGGGCGCGGACTCCACCGCGCTACTCCACCTGATGACCCGCCTGCAAGCGGAGCTGAATATCCGTGTTCATGCGGCGCACCTGCATCACGGCATGCGCCCTGAAGCAGATGCGGATGTGCAGGTCTGTCAGGCGGTGTGTGAGCAGCTCGGTGTGCTCCTCCATGTAGAGCGGGTCGATGTGCCCGCTTTGGCGCAGGCGCAGAAAATCTCGCTGGAAGAGGCAGGACGCAACGCCCGCTACGCCTTCTTTGAACGCCTCGCGAACGAGCTGGACGCCGTCGCCGTCGCACTTGCCCATACCCGTGACGACCAGATCGAGACGATTCTGATTAACTTGCTGCGCGGCACGGGACCTCGGGGACTGTGCGGGATGCCCTACAAGCGCGACCGGATTATCCGCCCGCTCCTCGACGCCACGCGCGAGCAGACCCGTCGCTACTGCGTCGAGCAGAACCTGCCTACCGTGTTCGACATTACGAACTTAGACCCTCATCAGATGCGCCGGCGCGTGCGGATGGAGCTGATTCCCCTGATGCGCGAGATGGCACCCGCATTTGACAGACATCTGCTGCGCCTTGCCGATATTCTGGAGCAAGAAGAAGCATGGTGGGACGATGAGGTGGGGCGGGTGCTGGAGAGTTTGGGATGCCCTCACCCCCCAGCCCCCTCTCCCGCACGCGGGAGAGGGGGAGTCGACTCCCCTCTCCCACGCAGTGGGAGAGGGGTTGGGGGTGAGGGCTTACCCCGCTCCCGCTTCCTCGCGCTCCACCCTGCCGTGCAACGTCGTGTGCTGCGTGAGTGGCTTCGCCCGCGTCTGGGAACCCTCAATCTACCCCCATTCGAGGTTCTGGAGGGCATCCGACACGCGGCAATCGAGGGAAAGCACACCTCGTGGCAGTTGAGCGATTCTCTGCGCCTGACGACCGACGAGAACGCCTTGACTTTGCATACAGACACGCCTCAACCGCAACCTTATGAGTACCCCGTGACTCTGGATACCCCACGGCTCATCCCCGAAGCGGGCGCGTGGCTGGAACTCCGTAGCACGGGCGTCTCGCCCGTGCTTCCTTCATGCTTGGGCGGGGACGCCCAAGCCACGCCCGTGCTGCCGTCATGCTTGGGCGGGGACGCCCAAGCCACGCCCGTGCTGCCGTCATGCGTGGGCGGGGACGCCCAAGCCACGCTGGACGCCGACGCGATTCAGGGGCAACTGATTGTGCGCAACGGACGAAAAGGCGACCGCTTCCAGCCGCTGGGCATGAACGCGCCCAAGAAACTCAGCGACATCTTCATCGACCGCAAGATCCCGAAGTCTGAGCGATGGCGACTGCCCTTGCTATGCGACGAGGCGGGGATCTTATGGATTCCGGGCTATACAATTGCCGAGCGCGCCCGCGTCACGCCCCAAACGCGGCGCGTGCTGCAGGCAACCCTGTACCGAAACGCTTTCGAAGAGTAAGCGTCAGACGATGTGATGGATCGGGCGTTGGCGATGGATAACCTGTACGCTGGAGCGGTTGACCGCACGCTCACCGACGAGCAGCTGGCAGCGAAAGCCCGCGCAGGCGACAGCAACGCGATGGAAGAGCTGTACCTGCGCTACCGTCAGCCGATTTTTCGAGTCGTGTACCGCTCCACACGCAACCTGGACGAAGCGGAAGACATCGTGCAGGATGTGTTCCTCAAGGCGTTCGAACGCCTGCACACCTTCCGTGAGCAGAGCCGGTTCAGCACCTGGCTGATGCGCATCGCGCTGAACCTGTGTACCGACCGGGCGCGCATGCGCCAACGTCGGCAGGAACTGCTGGAGCGCGAAGCCGACCACAAACTGGCATGGAGCCACCCCGATGCGCCCGACCCCGTAGAAGCCACGCGCGAGAACGCCTTCAACGAGGCGTTCTACACCGCGTTGAATCGGCTGCCCGACCAC
>JAOAES010000267.1 GCA_026416655.1 Fimbriimonadales bacterium | reverse complement strand
TTCTCGTGTTCTTTGCGCAGGCGCGATGCCTCTTTCTTGGGGATGCGATCCAGCTCGCCCTCCTGTATCATCCGCTCCAGTTCCTTGAGGCGCTTCACACGCGACTGGATGGTGCGGAAGTTCGTGAGGGTGCCGCCGAGCCAGCGATACGTGATGTGAAATTGCCGGCTGCGCAGGGCGGCCTCTTTGATAGCATCCCGTGCCTGCTTCTTTGTACCCACGAAAAGGACATGCCCGCCGTTGTTCACCACTTCCTTAACAGCTTTTTGTGCCTTGTCGAACATCTCGACGGTCTTGTGCAGGTCGATAATATGGATTCCGCTGCGTGCGCCGTAGATGTAGCGTCGCATGTTGGGGTGCCATTTGCGGGTCGGATGCCCAAAATGCACGCCCGCTTCCAGTAGATCGCGCATACTCAGTTCTGCCATTGGTTGCCTCCGGGTTCGTTCCTCCCGCACCGTCTTCCGCGCTTACGATCTCAGCCGTAGCATCGGCATCTGCCGAGAACGCTCGCTGAGACACCCTGGCGCGTCGGGCGCGGTATGTAGTAGCATAGAGTATACCCGACGACTCGTGGGTGTGGTTATATGTGGTATAATTCTCAAAAATAGCACTGATTGCGTCGGTGTGGGCGCATAGAAGGGGATCTGGTTGAGCTGGTATGTTCGCCTTTTTGGGACACTGGAATTCGAACGCGGCGAGATGACTATTCGTCGTTTCCGTACGACGAAGACGGGCTTGCTTGTGGCGTACCTTGCGCTTACGCCGCCGCACCGGTTTCCCCGTGAATTCCTGGCTGATTTGCTCTGGGGTGATGACGAACCCGAGCGTGCCCGCCACAGCCTAAACGTGGCGATCAGCGCGCTACGCCACGCGCTGGAGCAACCGGATTTGCCTGCAGGTCAACTAATCCAGACGGATCGTGCCACTGTCGCGCTGAACCCTGAGCATTTCATGACGGATGTGATCCAGTTTGAACAAGCGTTGGTACTGGCGAGCGGTGTGGAGGTAGCCCCTGATCAGTGTATCGCTTGGCTCCAACGCGCGGTAGATCTGTATCGGGGCGGGCTGCTCACGGGCTGTTATGAACCATGGGCGGTAGAGGCGGCGGCGCGCTACCAAGCGGAATGCCTGAACGCACTGCGCTTGCTGACGCAGCTGGACTCGCCCACTCAGCGACCTGTGTGGCTCCACCGGATGCTGCAGTGGGAGCCGCTGGACTGGCAAGCGACCGAGCAGTTAGTCGGGGTGTATCTCGAGCAAGGACACGTGGAGCTTGCACGCCAGGTCTGCGACCAGTACGAGGCACACTGGATGCGTCTCTACACCGAGCCCCCGCCTGACGCGCTGCGAAATCTGCGACGCCAGTGCGCCGAAACAAGATCGCTGACCACATTCCATGCACACAAGCACCCCTCAAAGTCCCCCACACGTCCGCGCAAGCAACAAACAGAAAGTCAAGCGACGACTTTGCGGTTGCCGCGCTCCGTGGATACTTTTTACGGGCGCACGCGCGAGCTGGAACAGCTCTGGGCGTGGCTCATCGATGGTGAGGCGCGACTGGTCACGCTCACGGGGCTGGGAGGTTTCGGCAAAACACGCCTCGCATTGGAATTCGCTCAAAGGGTACGGGCACGCAACCCGTTGCCCATCTGGTGGGTGGACTTCCAAGCGGTTCTCAACCCGGAACTGCTCTGGAACACCCTGCAGTGCGCACTGGGATTGCCTGCTGTCCCTAACCCGTATCAACAGACGATGCGCTACTTAGGGCGAGTGCAAGGCATCCTGGTCTTAGATAACTTTGAGCAGTTATTGCCGGAAGGTGCGATGGCGGTCGCGGATCTGTTAGCGCACGCTCCTGATATCCGCTTGTTGATTACCTCGCGTGTGCCACTCCAGATTGCTGGCGAGCATCTCCTTGCGCTTGCGCCGCTCGCTGTAGAAGCGGAGCAGGACGGAGTGCCCGCGCCTGCGGTGCAGTTGTTTGCCGATCGAGCGCAGCGTGTCGCGCCCGACTTCCGACTGACGCCCGAGCGTCTCGTGCAGCTGGAGGAACTCTGTCGTCGGCTGGATGGCATCCCACTTGCGCTGGAGTTGGCGGCAGCGCGAGCAGGCATCCTCAGCACACAGCAGATGCTCCAGCGACTGACAGACCGTCTGAGCTGGTTGCAGACCGCACGACGCGATTTGCCCGCGCGCCATCGTTGTCTACACGCCGTGCTGGAAGCTTGTGTCAGCTCGCTGGAGGCTACCGAGCGCGAAGTCTGGTTGGCTCTGTCGGTGTTTAGAGGCGACTTCACACTGGACGCGGCGCAGGCAATCTGTCCTGATACCGACTTACCGCCTATTCTCGAGCAGCTGCGTGCTGCAGGGCTTCTGCAGAGCGCAGAGCGCAGTAGTGTGCGCCGTCTCAGCATGCTGGAAACGCTGCGCGAATACGCCCGCACAACGCTCACACCCGAATCGCGCCACGCGGCACAACAACGCCTGCTGGAATGGATCCTTTCCGAAGCCCAGACGCGCTCGCCCCAACAGTTCGATGATCGGCTTGACGGCTGGTTAGCGTATTGGGATGCCGAGCGCGAGAACCTGCTGGAAGCCTTGCAAATCGCGGAGGCACACAGTGCGCGTCACCATGCATACGAGCTGCTCCGTTGCACCCAGCGATACTGGATGCTTCGCGCCCTGCACCGCTTTGGAGAAGCCACACTGGAACGGCTGATACCCCATCTGCCTCACGAGGCTCAGGCTCAGGCACGCCTGCTGCAAGCCGAATGGGCACGACACGCCCAACGCCACACGGATACACACGAGTACGCCGTGAAGGCACTCGATCTGATACCCTCTGAGAGCCAAGTGCATACGTGGTTGCTTTACCACGCCGTCGATTCGGCTATTGTTGCCAACAACCTGGCGTTTGTCCATCAGTGGGGCGCTGAGACGGCGCAACGCGCCTTGAATGCTGACGATCCCGCACTGCAAGTAGCAGGGCGACGAATCGCTATATGGTATCTATCCCATGAACTGCTGGAGGAGTCCACACCCTATCATCAGTTCAAAGCAACAGCGCAGGCAGCGCAACGATTGGGCGACCCACTCTGGATTGCGCTCGCGCTGGACGACTGGATTGACCACTGCATGGTAACCGGACGCTATGGAGAGGCGTTGTCGCTGGCAAAGCAATCGGGCGCGATTGCGACACGCCTGCAAGATGGTGTGCGCCTACAATCGGTGGCGCAGGCACAAGGCTACTGCTTGATGCAACTGGGACACCTGCACGCAGCCGAGCAACGTATCGATGAGAGCCTGTACTGGGCGCACCTGACAGGCGCAGAGGCGCAGATTAGCATCGCACTGAAAGCGAACTTGCGACGGCTGCAGGATGACTATGAAGGCGCGTTGCAACTGGTTCAGCAGACGGCGGAGACAAGCAACGCACGCTCTGAGGCGTTCGTTTTGGAAGTATGCGGACACATAGAGCGCGATCGAGGCGACAAGCGTGAGGCGCTGTCCTATTACGACCGCGCACTCCAACGGCGCATTGATGAGGGCGATCCGTTCCGTCTTCACTTCGCCCGCACCCACCGGGCTTATGCGGGCTGCCAGTTAGGCGACCCCGACGCGCTTGGGGAGCTGCAAGCGTGTCTCACGTTTTGGCGTGAGCAGGACAATAGCCCCTGGATTGCCACGACACTGCTCTACCTTGCCGAGATACAGATAGCGCGCGGGGAACTGGAAGCGGCGCGTGACTCGCTCGCCGAGTCGTTACAGCGGAATCGTGCAATGGGGCGCCAACTGCAGCAGGCGATAGGTTGCGAACTGTGGGCGTCTCTGGAAGAGGCGAGAGGTAATGTGGAAGCCGCGCGCCACCTCCAGTCCGAGGCGAACAGGATACGCACCGCTCTGAATATATCCTAACCGGTAGAGACTATGACGCAAAGCCCCCGCAAGGTATACTTTCTACCGCTATGCGCACAGGGCAGCGTTCGACGACGCGAATCGCGCTGATTATGGTGGGGGTGTTGCTCCTGCTCTATCTGGGCAACATCGGCTTCGGCTACTATCAGGCGAGCCAGATGCAGCTGAGCAAACTCAGCCCCTCGCAGTTTACCGTTTTTGGCTTCCCCGCGCGGGAGATGGAAGAGCGACGCTGGAAGGTTATCATCACCCACGAAGTGCCCAAAGTGATGGAGCAACTCCGCGAAGTGGGCTTCGAACGCCCAGAATTCGGCGCGGAAGACCAGCAGAACTTCAAGCGGGTGCCCATCGAGGAAGTGATCCGCACGCTGCCGGTGGTGCTAACGGAGCAACATATTGAGAAGGTCTGGGTGGAGGAGCGTGCGGCGGAGACGCTGCGGGCGCAGGGTAAGTTCTATGTAGTTCACTTACGCCTAACCAGTGAGGGGCGTTCACGGTTATGGAACTACGCGCGGGAGCAGGTCGCTCAGCTCCGCGCGCTGGGTGAAAAACCCCGTGATGAACGCCTGCTGCTGATGGTCGGCGATCAGCCTTGGGCGTCGCCGATTATCAGCCCTGAAGTCGCCAGCAGCTGGTGGCTGCTCAGCCGATTCTCGATGCTCCAGAGTTCCGATGTGCAAATTTTCCCTATCTACGACGAGGAAATCGCCAACACGATTGCACAGGGGTTCGACGAAGCGAAGCAGAAAGCCCTTGCCAAAGCGGCGGAGGGCGCGCGATGACCATCCGACTCGGACATAGCCCCGACGCCGACGACGCCTTCATGTTCTGGGCGCTGGCGGAGGGCTTGGTGGAGACGCCCCTGCAGTTCGAGCATGTGCTGCGCGAGATCCAGACGCTCAACGAGTGGGCACGTGAGGGCAAGTTGGAGTTCACGGCGATGTCGGTACATAACCTTGCCTACGTCGCCGACCGCTATATTGTGTTGAATCAAGGGGGCAGCTTCGGCGACGGCTACGGACCGATGCTCGTCGCGCGCGAACCTATCCCGCTGGCGCAGCTGCGCGACTACACGATTGCCGTGCCGGGCTATCTGACGAGCGCGTATCTGGCGTTGCGCCTGTTTTTGCGCGACGCCAAGACGGTGGAGATGCCGTTTGACGCAATTATGCCCGCCGTACAACGCGGTGAGGTTCCCGTCGGGCTACTGATTCACGAAGGGCAGCTCACGCACCGACAGGCGGGGCTACATCTGTTGCTGGACTTGGGTGTCTGGTGGGGCGAGCAGACGAGCGGTTTGCCCCTGCCGCTGGGCATCAATGCGATTCGCGCCGACCTGCCTGCAGAGGTTCAGCGCGAAATCGCTCGCGCCTTCCGCGAGAGCATTCGGTTAGGGCTGGAGAATCGTGAGCAGGCGATGCGGTACGCCCTGCAGTTCGGGCGCGGGATTGACTCCGAAACCGCCGACCGTTTTGTGGGGATGTATGTGAACGAGTTGACCCTGGATATGGGCGAGCGCGGCAGGCGGGCGATTACGGAGTTTCTGTCGCGCGGCGCAGTGGCGGGGATTACGCCCGAGGCAAGAGTGCGGTTCGTCGATTTGTAACCGTCGGCGGGGACGCCGACGCTACGAATTGGTCGCGCGTAGCGTCAGCATCCTGTCTTAACCGTCGGCGGGGACGCCGACGCTACGCAAGGCGCGTTTGTAGCGTTGGCGGGACGCCGACGATATACAAATTCTCAAGATAGCAGGAATCCCTTTATCCATCGGGTATAGAATTACCGCCATGCTGCGCTGGGTGTTCTGCTTGGGGTTTGGGGGGGCGTTGCTCCTTGCGCTGTGGGGGCAACCGCCTGTAGAGATGAAAATTCAGCCGTTGCTGGGGACTTCCCCTGCGGCGAACGGCGCATTCCCGCTCGCGGTTCAGCTGGAGTCTCGAGCGGGCAACTATCAGGGCACGTTGAGCGTATTGGTGAGTGGTTTCGGCTACCGACGCGAGTATCTCTACCCGATTGACCTGCCCGCAGGCTCGCGTAAAGTCGTGATTGTCACGCCCATCGTGAGCCGCTACAGCGACCAGGCGACAGTGCGTTTCACGGCACGCGGCGTCAATGTCGAGGTGAAGCAGAGTATTGAACGCATCCTGGAGACGGATCAGCTCGCGGTGCTGGTGGGCGACTTAATCGGCGGGCTGGGCGTGCTGGAACAAGTGCAGACGGTGGAGAGTCCCGCCGAAATTGACTACCGCACGGGTCGCCCGATGCAGGGCAAGTATCGCGTCGCCTACTGTCGCCCCGAGCTGTTTCCTGAGCAGGCGATTGCACTTTGTGGGGCGCAGGTGATTGTGCTGGGACCCGGCTCGGAACGGTTGCGAGCGGAGCAGTGGGACGCGCTGCGCCAGTGGGCGATGTTGGGCGGCGTGCTGATTGCACCCGGCGGTGCAGGCGCGGTGTATCTGCAATCCCCTGCACTGCAAGCCTTGCTGCCTGTGCAGACGCAGGGGACGCAGACAGTGAGCCAGCTGCGCGCCCTCGGCGACTGGATAGGCGCGCGTCCGCCGGTCGGCGCGGCGACTGTCAGCCAGGCAAGCCTGAAAACGGGCGCGACACTACTGCGGCAGGACGGACTGCCCCTGGTTGCGATTCGCCCCTACGGACTGGGCGCAGTGGTCTTTCTGGCGTTCAACCCCCTTGATGCGCCAATGCGTGATTATAATGCCCGCGCCCGATTCTGGCAACGCCTGCTGAACCAGACACCCAGCTTCGCGCCCAGTTTTTCCATCGCCGCGATTCATCAGAGTCAGGGCGGATACCGGCAAGACCCGTGGGGACAGCCTCAAGCTACCACCGATGTCGAGTTGAAGCCGCCGAGCGTCGCGCTGATTACCGTGTTGCTAAGCCTCTATTTCGTGCTTGTGGTGCCTGTGAACTACTGGGTTTTGAAGCGGTTGCGTGCGCTGGACTGGGCATGGATTGTCACACCGCTGATTGCGCTGGTGTTTGTGGGCATCCTCTGGCGGCTGGCAGGCGATCTGTATCGCAAGTCGCTCTCCAGCAAGGTGCAGACCGTCATCGTTGCGCAAGCGGGCAACCCTGACGCCTATGCGATCAACAGCGTGCTCTTCTTCTTTCCCCGTGCGGGGCTGTTTGACCTGCAGTTTGACCAGAGCGATATGGTGGAAGCAGGCATGGGGCAGGATTTTGGCGCGGGCGCGGCGCAGGTTCCTACCGTGCGCACGGTGGAGGGCGACCGCAAGCGCGTGGATAATTATCGGGTGTCAAACCTGAGCTTCCAGTGGTTCCGCTACACGCGCACCGTGCGGCTGGAGGGGCAGGTCGAGGGAGTCTTGCGCCTCGATCGGCGTAACAGGCAGACGCGCCTGACAGGTGTGCTGCGCAACCGCCTACCCTACGAGCTGACCAATGTGCATATTCTGACCCCCTTCGGCAAAGTGCAGGTAGAGAATCTGCCTGCCCGCGGCTCGGTACGGTTATCAGGTCAATCGCTGGAGCCGACAAGGATGGGGCTGCCTAATTATTCCAGCAACTGGTGGGAGATGCCCCCGATGTCGCCCGATGCGCTGGCGAACTTCATGTTGCAACGGCGTGAGTTCAAGGGGAATGCAGTGTTGGTGGCACAGGCATCGGAACCCGTGATGCCCCCCGAGGTGGACGCTGCATCGGAACAAGCAGCGCAGGTAACCTATCTGATTAGTTTCCCGCTGGAGGGTACGAACCCATGAAACTTCGCACGGAAAACCCCCTGCTGCGCTATCAACTGTTCGGCTTCACGGTCAACCGGTGGAAGCGACAGCCAGTTCTTTACACCACAGTCGCGGTCGCCGTCGGGCTGACCTACCTGCTGGTGTTTCAGCTCATCGCGTATAATGAGGCGGGGTTGAGCAGCGCGCTCTACCTCTGTCTGTTCATGATGTGCCTTGTTGCACCGCTGATGTCGTACAACCTGTTCTCGCTGGAGTATGAGAAGCAGACCTGGGAGTCGCTCGCGCTCACGCGCCTCACAGCGAAAGAGATTCTCTGGGGCAAGTGGGGCGCGGCGCTGATGCGGGTGGGCATCCTCACCCTGCTCGCGCTGCCGATTTTGCTCACAACCGCCGATCTCGCCGTCTACGTCTCTGGTTCCCTTAGGGGCGAGCATCCGACCGTACTGGAGCCGACCACTAATCTGTATGTATTCACTGCGAGCGTCTTTCTGTTGTTCAGCTGGGGCGCGCTGATTGTGTCGCTGGGGATGTGGCTCTCGTTTCGCCTTAAGCGTACGCTCAGCACAGCGTCCACCCTCTACGCCGGACAGATTTTTGTGCTCGTAATGCTGCCTCTCCTCTACGTGATTTTTAGCAGTGGCGAAATGGGCGATGATACGGTCAACTCCCTCGTAAGCTACTGGGATGGTTTTTCCTGGTGGGTTGTCTCGTTCTTCCACGCGCGGATTATCATGTATCTCAATCCCTTCTTTACCGCGAGCCAGCTGGGTACTTTGGCAACCCCTTACGGCGGGTGGTGGACAGACAGCTGGACAGGCGGCTCTTACTATGACGGGCTGATGTTCATGGGCTGGGGGTTTGCACAGAGTTTTGTGTACCTGCTGCTGGCAGCGATTTTTGCAGGACTCATCCATCGTGGGCTGAAACACGCATGGCGTAAATAGGGGTGTCGCACTATGCTGGATGTCAAGGGGCTACGTAAAGAGTATGGGGCGCTGGTCGCGGTGCGCGACATCTATTTTCAGCTGCATCCGGGTGATGTGTTCGGCTTCATCGGACCGAACGGCGCGGGCAAGACCACGACGATTAAGATGCTCGCCACGCTACTGGAACCGACCGCAGGAACAGCAACGCTCAACGGAATCGACGTCGTGCGCCAGCCCGAAGAGGTGCGCCCCCTGCTGGGCTACATGCCGGACTTCTTTGGGCTGTACGAGGGGATTACCGTCACCGAGTATCTGGAGTTCTTCGCGGCGGCGTATCGCATTCCGAAAGCACAACGCGCCGCGATTATCGAGAATGTGCTGGAGCTGACCGACCTCACAGTCAAGAAAGACGCCTATGTGGAGACGCTCTCGCGCGGGATGCAGCAGCGCCTTTGCCTCGCGAAAAGCCTCGTGCATGACCCAATTCTGTTGCTGCTGGATGAGCCGGCTTCGGGCTTAGACCCACGCGCCCGAATCGAAATCAAGGAACTGATACGCGAACTCGGCGCGATGGGCAAAATCGTGCTGGTCTCATCCCATATCCTGCCTGAACTGGCGGACTTCTGCAACAAGATTGGCATCATCGAGAAGGGCGAGCTGCTGGTGTGGGGCGCGGTAGACGAAATTGTTCAGCAGTTGCAGGCGAACCGTATACTGGAAATCAAGCCGCTCAGCGAGCCGGAGGCGCTCATCCAACGACTGGAACGCGAGCCGCATGTGCACGGTGTCGAGACGCGCAACGGTAGCCTCTACGTGCATTTCGCAGGCGGACTGGAAGAACAGGCAGACCTGCTCGCCTCACTGGTGCATGACGGCTACCGCATCGCTGCCTTCCGCGAGGAGTCGCTCGATCTCGAGGACGTGTTTATGCAGATTACCAAAGGCGAGGTGAGCTAAGCTTGCTCACTCGCCTGACATGACGGGTAGCCCCTCGCGCCGCCATGCGAGCATCCCGCCCTGCATATTGTAGGTGTTTGTGTAGCCCGCCTGATGCGCGATACGCTGTGCCTGTCCGCTGCGGTTGCCGCTGCGACACACGAAGTAAATCTTCTTATCCTTCGGCAACTCTTTCACCCACTGCTGAATTTGATCAAGCGGTTTATTCTGCGCCTCCTTGATTCGTTCCGCCCGAAACTCGCCCGGTGTGCGCACATCGATAATTAGCACGTCACCCTTCTCGCGTTGTTCGTAGACTTCACGGGGCGTGACGGTCGTCTGCACGCCCTGCGAGTCTGGTGCTTCGCATCCAGTGAGCGCGACGCCCAATAAAGCTCCGATAATCGTCTTGACAATCCGCATGTTGCCTCCTGCCGAAGTAGTTAGAGCCGTTAAGGCAAGCGAAAGATTCAAGGCGTTAAAGCAGCATAAGTCTCCCGCCGATGCTTGGCACGGACGGGTTGTCCGTGCCTAATTTAGCCCTCGGCGTCTTCCGCAAACGGGTAGGTCGGCAGGTTGATGCGCAGGGGCTTATCCACGCGATAGCCCAGCGCGTAGTCCGCCTGGAGCAGCGTGTGAATCTCCGAGGTTCCCTCGTAGATGGTCGCGCCTTTGCTGTTACGGTAGAAGCGTTCCACAGGGTACTCGTCGGAGAAGCCGTAGGAGCCGAACAGTTGCACGGCGGCGTTGGCGGCACGCTGCGCCGCTTCCGTGCTGTACCATTTTGCCAGCGAGGTCTCGCGTGTGTTGCGTAAACCCACATTCTTCATCCAGCCCACCTTCTGATAGAGCAACGCGCTAATCTGGTAATCGGCTTCCATCTGCGCGATTTTCTGCTTGATGAGCTGGTGCTCCGCAAGGGATTTACCGAAGGTCTTTCGCTCTTTGGCGTAGCGCACTGATTCCTCCAGACACGCCCGAATCAGCCCTGCTGCGCCCGCCGCCACCGTGTAGCGCCCCTGATCGAGCGCAAACATCGCGATTTTGAATCCCTCGCCTTCCTCGCCGATACGGTTCTCAACGGGGATTTCCACATTCTCAAACACCACGCCCCCTGTGTTGCCTGCACGCACACCGAGCTTGCCTTTCAGAGTGTAGGGTTTGACGCCTGCGCGCTCACGTTCCACGAAGAACGCGCTCATCCCTGAATGGTCGCGCCTCGCTTTCTTGTCCAAGTCTGTCCAAGCCACCACCAGGTACTGATCGGCGACCTCGGCGAGCGATATCCAAATTTTCTCGCCGTTCAAGATATAGCGGTCGCCCTCGCGTCGCGCAACCGACTGCATGCCGACCACATCGCTGCCGGCGTTCGGCTCCGTGAGGCAGAACGCGCCCAGCCGCTCGCCGCGCGCTTGGGGAACTAAAAATCGCTGCTTCTGTTCCTCGTTTCCCCAGCTCATCAGTGTCATCGCGGTCAAGCCGACATGCACGGACATGACGACGCGCAGGAAGGTGTCGCCATACTCCAGCTCCTCGCAGGCAATACCCAGCGCGATGTAATCTAAGCCAGAACCGCCCCACTTGCGGGGGACACAAATCCCCAGCAAGCCAAGCTCCGCCATGCGTTGGAACACTTTGGGGTCTGCACCGTGTCGATCCCATTCGCGAATGTGGGGCTTGATTTCATTCTCTACGAAGCGGCGCACCGTATCGCGCACCATCAGATGCTCTTCCGAAAGGGTGAAATCCATAATAACAGCCTCCTTACAGAGTAGATTGTACCTGAGGAGGGCGATGGCGGCGGTATAAGGAGTTTCTCGACCTGCTTTAGATTAGCCCTCAGGTAGAATTCCTTCATCATGCCGACCGCTGCTTTCACGACGCTGGGTTGCAAAGTCAACCAGTACGAGACGCAGAAGATTCTGGAGAGTTTCGAGGCGCAGGGCTTCGAAATCGTGCCGTTTGACGCGCCTGCCGATGTGTATGTCATCAACACTTGCTCGGTAACACAATCAGCGGAGGCGAAGTCGCGCCAGACGATACGGCGCGCCGCACGCCAGAATCCGAATGCCATCGTGGTTATGACAGGCTGCTATGCGCAGTTTACCCTTCGGCGTGGCGAGCGGTTAGACGAGGCGCACCTGGTAGTTCCCAACCCGGACAAGCTGCGCGCGGTAGAGTACCTGCTGGAGCATTATCCCCACTTCAAGACCGCGCTGGAACAGGCGCGTCGACAGGGAGGAACCCCCCTCCGTCGTCGCAGTCGCGCTGTGTTGAAGATTCAGGACGGTTGCAACGTCTACTGTAGCTTCTGTTCTATTCCCTATACCCGCCCCGTGATGCGTAGCATCCCGTACCAAGAGGTGCTGGATGAGGCACGGGCGATGGTAGAGGACGGCTACCGAGAGATTGTGCTGACCGGTGTGCTCATCGGCGACTACGGTGCTGAAACGGGCAGCGGAGGACCTGACCTCGCCGAGCTGTGCGCGCTGCTGAGCGAGATCGACGGGCTGGAGCGCATTCGTATCAGCTCCATCGAGCCGACGCTTATCAGCGAGCGGTTGATAGACCTAATCGCGGAGAACTCCAAGATGTGCCCTCAACTGCACATCCCGCTGCAAAGCGGCGACTCGCGCATTCTCAGGGCGATGAACCGCCCCTATGACCAGGCGTTCTATCTGGATTTAATTCGCCGCCTGCGCGAGCGCATCCCCGATTTTGGTGTCAGCACCGATATTATGGTGGGCTTTCCGGGCGAGGATGAACAGGCGTTTCAGCACACTTGCTTTGTGGTCGAGCAGGTGGAGTTCTGTCGGGCGCATCTGTTCCGGTACTCGCCGCGTCCGGGCACGCCCGCCGAGACGATGAGCGACCATGTGCCCGACTCGGTGAAGTCGGAGCGTATCCAGCAGTTGCAGCGGGTGTGTAAGGCGGCGGCACAGCGCTATGCGTCGCGCTTTCTGGGCAGGGTAGAGCGTGTCCTCGTGGAGAGCCGCTCGAAGCTCTCGGGACTGATGATGGGCACGAGCGACCACTATCTGCAAGTGGAGTTCGCTGGCTCGCCCAACCTCGCGGGGGAGCTGGTAAAAGTGCGCATCACGGATCTCACGGCAGACGGTGTGACGGGTGAGTTAGTGAGTTTATAGCATAGAGGACTAAAACCGATACAAGGAACAAAGCGGGTTTTACCTTTTCCACACCACTGTCATGCGCCTCATTATCGATCTCTAAGACTTATCCCCATGATGGAGTCGCAGCGACAATTCGCCTTCCACACTCGCTCTCACTTGACAAGTGCCTATGAAAATAGGTATACTTATTGACGTTATGGAGGTGTACACTATGTCGGATCGACGCAGTGCCTATATCGAGGGTATCCTTAAGGCGTTTAAGGCAGGTGAGATTGATATGGCAGAAGCAATTAAGGCAATACGGAGACGCAAGCCGAATCAGGCGAAGCTGGATGGAGCGCAGGAGTTTGCGAAGCTGGTTATGGACGGCAAAATCGAGGAGGCGTTTGCGAAGTATCGCTTCGGTCTCAAGAATGTCCGTCAGCGACGGCGCAGCTCCAAGAACGGCAAGTCAGCCTGATAGGCGGCTTGAAGCCCCTCCTGTGGGAGGGGCTTTCTCTTTTTCGGGTATCTTTTAGGTATGCATCGATTTGCGTTCGTTATCCATCCTGTCGATGTGAAGCGGGACGCCGCGCGGAAATATCCCATCGCGAAGTTTCTGCCCGAGCGATGGGTGGAACAGCTGCTATTACGCAAGGAGCCGATGGTCGTCTCACGGATTACGGGGATACAATCGCTCACCGGCGCGACGACCGAGGGCTGGTTTATCGGCTGTCCGCTTTCGCCGCGCATGATGTTGAACCTGCCTCTGGAACTGGTCTATCAGAAAATCATTCGCTGCGGGCAGATTGCTCAGGAGCTGGGCGCGGAAATCATCGGGTTGGGCGCGTTTACCTCCGTGGTCGGCGATGGCGGGGTCACGATTGCGAAAAATCTTGACATCGCGGTGACAACGGGCAACAGCTACACCGTTGCGACGGCGATTGAAGCGGCGGTTCTGGGGGCAGAGAAGATGGGGATGGACATCGCTGATGCCACCGTAGCGGTTGTGGGGGCGACCGGCTCGATAGGGCGCACCTGCGCCGAGGCGCTCGCGCCGCAAGCCAAAGCGATGCTCCTGCTGGGGCGGGACGCTTCGCGCTTAGAGCCAATCGCGCAGCAGCTGCGTCCGCTGGCGCGTGGAGCCGTGCGTGTTTCTACCGACCTTTCGCGCGACCTCCCGCAGGCAGATGTGATTATCACGGTCACGAGTGCGGTAGACGCCGTGATTTATCCGAAAGACCTCAAATCGGGCGCCGTGGTGGTCGATGTGGCGCGTCCTCGGGATGTGTCGGTGCGTGTCGCCCGCGAACGCGATGATGTGCTGGTTATCGAAGGGGGGCTGGTGGAAGTGCCGGGCAATGTGGACTTCGGCTTCGATTTCGGCTTCCCGCCGCGCATGGCGTATGCCTGCATGTCGGAGACGATGATGCTCGCGCTGGAGGGGCGCATCGAGAACTTTACCCTGGGAAAGGAGGTCAGCCTGCAGCAGGTGCAAATCACGCAGGAACTGGCGCGCAAGCATGGTTTTCGGCTTGCGGGTTTCCGGAGTTTCGAACGCGCCCTGACCGACGCCGAAATTGAAGCGATTCGGGCGCGGGCAAGGCGCGTCGTGCCAGTCTGATTAGCTCTGAAAGTGGATGGTCGGGTTCCACCACGCCTGCAGTTGTTGCAACAGTATCTGCGCCTGTTCCTCGTTGAGCGCGTTGGGTTCCAGCGCGGCGAGTTGGGCGTTCAGGTCTCCTGAGAAAATCAGCACATCGCCGCCGTTGGGACTGGGGGCAATCACAGCGACGCTCAGACTGGGCGTGTTCGGGTATTGCTGGTAAAACGCCCGCGTAAGTGCAACGGCTTCTTGAAGCACGCGGGTTTTGCTCAGCACGCCCGACTGAATGCGAATCCGTGCCTGCCAGCGGCTGCTTGCAGGGTCAAAGGCGCACCACACGGGTGTCCCGTTGAGCTGCTGGCTGAGTTTTTGCGCCAGTTCCATCTCCACTGCGCTCATTCCTGCGAATCCGGACGTAGGCGCGGACGACGGGGCAGGGGAGGGGGGCGAGTCGACAGGGTTAGGTGGTGGGATGCGCACCGTTTCGTTGTTCGGAGCAGGGGAGAGGCTCGCCGCGTTGCTTCGGATGGGCTGCGCCGCCGCCTGGCGCAGAGCGTTCATCCGTGCTCCTGCGACAAACGACGCCGCGATGAGGATAAGTGCAAGCAATCCAAACAGCGCGTAGGCAAGAGTCTTCGGTTTCGCGGGCTTCGTCTCTGGGTCCGGTATGGGCGGAGGGGGAGCGACCTGCGCAGCGTGCATCGCGCGTAAGTTATGCAACTTGGCGCTGTAGTGGACGTTGGTGGGCGCTAACTCCACCAGCAGTTCATACCACTGGATGGCGTCCTCCAGTTTGCCTTGATCGGCGTAAATATCGCCCAGCAGCGCGTGCACGGTCTCGTTGCTGGGGAACCGTCCCAGAATACGGCGGCACACATCGATGGCTTCCTCATGCTTGCCCTGCATGCGCAGTAGGTTCGCCCGCGCCAGCTCAGGATAGACCTCACGGTCGGAGCCTTCCGCATAGAGCGGGTCGAGAGTATCTTCCTTGATGCGCGAACCACACTCCATGCAGAATGCGCTCACATCGGGTATCTCCGCAAAACACTTCGGGCAAATCATCGTCCCTAATTTCGCCTCCCTAAGCATACTCTGAATTGTCGGCGTTCGCTCGGGAAATTGTTCCCCATCCACGCCCTTAATGATACCTTGTTCAGGTAAAATATCCCCGAGATGATGCGACGCTGGGTCTGGGGAATGCTGTGGGGGTTGCTAAGCATCGCGGCGTGGGCGCAACCGCAAGCGGCGCGTCCCATTTACTACATTCAGTTTAAGGAAATTGTGCATCGCGCCTCTGCCGACTACTTGATGCGGGCGCATGCGGATGCGCTGAAAGCCGACGCTGGAGCGTTTCTGATTTTACTGGACACGCCTGGCGGGGAACTGCAAGCCACGCGCGACATTACCACCACTCTGCTGAACAGCCCTATTCCTGTTATTGTGTTCGTGTACCCTTCCGGTTCACGCGCAGGTTCGGCGGGCGTGTTTATCACGGTCTCCGCCAATATCGCCGCGATGGCGCCCGGCACGAACATCGGCGCGGCGACCCCGATTTCTGGCGACGGTCAGGACATTCCCCAAGATTTGAGGCGTAAAGTGATGAACGACACCATCGCCTACGCGAAGACCATCGCCGAGCAGCGCGGACGTAATAAAGACTGGGTGGTGAAAGCCATCACGGAAGCCGCCTCCATCACCGAACGAGAGGCGTTAGCGAATCGAGTCATCGATGTCATCGCCAACAGCCCACAAGACTTGCTGGTGAAAATCGACGGGCGCAAGGTGAAGGTAGCGGGCGACACGGTTGTGACGCTGCGCACGAAAGACGCGCCTCTGCAGGAGGTTCCCAAAAACTGGCGCGAGTCGCTGCTGATGTTCCTTGCGCACCCGAATGTGTTCTATATTTTGATGCTGCTGGCGATTTACGGGATTCTGGGTGAGCTACAAAACCCCGGCGCGACTTTTCCCGGCGTGATTGGCGTGATTTCGTTGCTGCTTGCGCTCTATGCGGCGTCGGTGTTGCCTGTGAATGCGCTGGGCGTCGCCCTGATTTTGTTGGCGTTTGTGCTCTTTGTAGCGGAGTTGTTCACGACTTCACACGGCGTGTTGACGGCGGGTGCGCTCGTGTCGTTCACCATCGGCTCGATTATCCTGTTTCAGTCCGACTCGCCCGTGTTTCGCGTGAGTTTCTGGCTGATTGGCACGATGACTGCGCTGACGGGTGCGGCATTCTTGTTTGTAGCGTATTCGGGGATACGGGCGCAGTTCCGCCGTAAGGTCAGTGGGCAGGAGCGGCTGGTGGGAATGATTGGGCGCGTGCGCTCCAAGCTAGACCCGGAAGGGCAGGTATTTGTGGACGGCACGCTCTGGCGGGCGATTGCGTTAGACCCACCGATTGAGGTTGGGGAATATGTAGTGGTGGACCGGGTGGACGGCTTGACGCTCTATGTTCGCTGGCAACCTGCGCCTGCCCCCACACCTGCAGAAAAGGAGCAGACCACCGTTTGAGATGCTACGTACGCGCGTTCTGACGGCGATTATCGGCATCCCTCTGATGCTTGCGGCGATTTTCGCGCCGGGTGGAGGGCTGTTTGCGTTTGCATTGAGCCTGCTTGCGCTGATTGCCTCACTGGAGTACCAGCATGCTTACAGCCAGGCAGACTGGTTTCCTAAGCCGCAGCCGAGCCTAATGCTTTTGCTGACAGGGGCAGGAATGCCGTTCGTTTTTTGGGCGTATCCACAACTCGCGCTTGCCCAATATCTCCTTGTGCCGTTTGCGTTGGCGTTGCTCTATGAGCTGCTTCGCGCATGGCGCAAGGGAAGCCTCTCAGTAGCCCCCAATATAGGGTATGGCATATTTGGTATGCTCTATATTGGATGGCTCTTCAGTTTCGGGACGCTGATACGCCTTGATCAGACAGCGGTGGCGCTGGGGAGGTGGCAAGTAGAGCAGGGGGCTTTGTGGACGCTGTGGCTCTTTGCGATGCTCTGGTTGGGCGATTCAGGAGCCTATTTCGTAGGAAAGTCGATAGGTAAGCGTAAAATTGCTACTATGCTTAGCCCAGCTAAGACTTTAGAAGGTTCTGTCGCCAATCTTGTATTTTGTACTCTTGTGGGCTGGCAGGGTGGGGTAGGGTTGGGGTTATCAGCAGGGTGGGCGATAGCCGCGGGCGTCGGGGTGGGGGTTCTTGGGCAACTTGGCGACCTGTTCGAGTCGGCTTTGAAGCGTTCGATAGGCGTCAAGGACTTTGGCGGGATTCTGCCCGGTCACGGCGGCGTGCTGGATCGGTTCGATAGCTTTTTATTTAGCGCGCCCTGGATATGGTGGGTCGTACAGGTGGCAGGGCGGGGGAGTTGAGCGTCGAATCTTCTTGGCTGATGAAACGCTCTGCCGCGCTGGCGCGATGGATTGCTCTTGCTTTAGGGCCGGTATTTGGTGTTGCTCCGCTCCTTGTTTCTCCACCCGAAACGCTTACGCCCGAAGCGTGGCGTTTAGTGGGGCTAACCCTCTGGATGGCGACATGGTGGTTCTCCGAATGCGTGCCCATCCCCGCGACGGCATTACTGCCGCTGGTTTGGATGCCGCTGAATGGGATTGGGGACGAGAAACAGGTCGCAGCACGCTACGCCGACCCGATTATCTTTCTGTTCCTTGGGGGATTTATTATCGCGCAGGGGATGCAAGCGGCACGTCTGCACGAGCGGATGGCGTTGCGCATCGTGCGCTGGTTAGGGCGTACGCCCGGTGGAATGGTGGCAGGCTTTATGGCAGCGACGGCGTTCACCTCGATGTGGATCAACAACACCTCAACGGCGATGATGATGTTCGCTGTCGCGCTTTCGGTAGTGGAGTGGGCGCGCAGTGCGTGTGGCAGCAAAGAAACCCACAACTTCACCCTTGCGCTGATGCTGGGTGTGGCGTATTCAGCGTCCATAGGAGGCGTCGGTACGCTGATTGGCACTGCGCCGAACGCGCTGTTGGCGGGCTTCCTGAGCGAGAACTACAACTTTTCATTGAATATGCTGAACTGGCTGAGCGTGGGATTGCCTTTTGTGGGGCTGATGTTGCCGTTCACATGGTTCTGGCTGACGCGAGTACAATTTTCGTGCAAAAACCTTAACTTTAGTGCGCCTCAAGTTGCTCTACATGGGCAACTCGGAGGGGCAGGGCGGTGGAGTCTTGCGGAAAAGTGTGTGGCGGGGGTGTTCCTGTATGCCGTCGTGGGCTGGTTGGGGCGCGAGTGGATTGGCAGTGCATTAGGCGTGTCGGTATCCGACTCGTTTATCGCGATGAGCGCGGCGTTGGCGCTGTTCATCCTGCCCGCCTGCGTCAAGCCCTACAAGCCGATTCTGGACTGGCGCACCGCTGAGAGCATTCCGTGGGGCGTGTTAATCCTGTTCGGCGGCGGTCTGGCGCTGGCGAACGCCTTCGAAAGCACGGGGCTGGCGAAAGCGATTGGCTCGGCAGTAGGTGGGATGGGTGCGCTCCCTCTGTGGTTAATTGTGATGGGAGTCGCTACGCTGATTATTTTCCTCACGGAGCTCACCTCCAACACGGCGACGACGGCAACCTTCCTGCCCGTCGTGGCTGCGGCAGCGGTCGGGATGGGGCTTGACCCGCGCTTGCTGGCGATCCCCGTCGCCGTCGGCGCATCTGCAGCGTTCATGCTGCCTGTCGCCACGCCTCCCAACGCCATCGTGTTCGCCTCTGGCGAAATCAAAATCAGTGATATGGCGAAGGCGGGACTCGCGCTGAACCTGTTCTGTATCGGGGTGGTCACGGCTATTACGCTCACCACGGCGCGGTGGGGGCTGGGTATCCCTTAGCAGGTATACTTTCGCGCAGGTGAGAGCATGACCGCAACGCTGACCCAGAAACGTATCCGCATGAGCCGAGAGCAGTTCCTGCAACTGCCTGAAGGACCGCCTTACTACGACTACATTCAAGGGGAGGCAATCGAGGTGAACCGACCAACGGGAGAGCATCAGAAACTGGTCGTCTGGATAGCGTACAACCTGTGGGATTATGTGCGCCAGAAGAATCTGGGCGATGTGTGGTCAGACATCAATGTAGACCTGCCAACAGGCGACCTTGTGGGTCCCGATATCGTATATCTTGCCTCCAAGAATCTTCATCTCTATTCACGCGGCTACATTCAGGGGACGCCCGACCTCATCGCGGAGGTGCTTTCGCCGAGCAACGCGAGCTATGATCGTGTGGACAAACTGGACGCCTACCGCCGTGCAGGTGTGCCGTGGGTGTGGCTGATCGACTCCGAAACGCTGGTAGTGGAGGAGTACCAGTGGACTCCCGATGGTTACCTATTGGTTTCCACAACGCCGCCCACTCGACCATTCGAGCCGAAACGGTTTCCAGGATTGAAATTAGAGATAGGCGCGGCGTTCACAACAGAGCGAGATTCCTCGCTTCGCTCGGAATGACACTGCCCGCGCACTAAGTGTTGCCTGTCATTCTGAGCGCAGCGAGGAATCTCCGTCAAGTTACTTTTTGCCATGCATACCTACGACGCTTCCCATATCTGGCTATACCATGAGCGGCTGAGCGCGATTCCTGAGGAGATGGGCGCGACGCTGGAGTACGCCGCCTGCTCGCCTAACATCAAGGAGCGGCGGGACTACTCCTGTGCGCTGTTTGATGCGCAGGGCAGGCTGATTGCCCAGGCGGCGCATATCCCTGTCCATCTGGGCGCGATGCCGTCCCTGATGGCGTACCTGCTGCCGCGTTTCGAGTGGCGCGAGGGCGACATGGTTCTCACAAACGACCCCTATCACGCGGGCACGCACTTACCCGACTGGACGCTCGTCGCGCCTGTGTTTGTTGAGGGCGACCTCGCGGGATTTGTGGCGAGCCGCGCCCACCATGCCGACACGGGCGGATCCACGCCCGGCTCGATGCCCCTCGCCAGCGAAATCTATGAAGAGGGGCTGCGCATCCCGCCTGTGAAACTGATGGACAGTGGCGTGTTGAATGAGGCGCTGGTGGAGTTTATTCTCCACAACGTGCGCACGCCTGATGAACGGTGGGGCGACCTGATGGCGCAAATCGGCGCGAATCGTGTCGGCGTGCGCCGCCTGCAGGAACTGCTACAAAGCGAGGGCAGGGAAGCCTGGGGAGCGCGGATCGAAATGCTAATGGACTACAGCGAGCAGCTCACTCGCGCCGCGCTACAGCAGATTCCACCCGGCGAGTACGAGTTCACCGATTATCTCGACGACGATGGGCGCGGCAACCGCGATTTACCGATTCGCGTGCGCGTCGTTGCGCCTTCTGTAGAGCCGGGAACCGTGCGCTTCGATTTCACGGGCAGCGCACCGCAGACCGAAGGCGGGCTGAATGCGCCGGAAGCGGTGACCAGAGCCGCTTGCTACTATGTGGTTCGATGTCTCTTGCCCGACGACACGCCCACTAACGATGGCTGCTGGCGACCGATTGAGGTGGTTGCTCCTCCGGGCACGATTGTAAACGCGCAGCTCCCCGCCGCCGTCGCTGGGGGAAATGTGGAGACCTCGCAACGCCTCGTGGACGCCCTGCTGGGCGCGCTGGCGCAGGCGTTGCCCGACGCTATCCCTGCCGCCTCGCAGGGCACGATGAACAATATCCTGTTCGGCGGCTACGACCCTACACGGAATAGACCGTTCGTCTATTACGAAACGCTTGCAGGCGGGGCAGGGGCGCACCCCGACGCCGACGGCGCGTCCGCCATCCATACCCACATGACCAACACGCGCAACACGCCCATCGAAGCCATCGAGAGCGCGTACCCCGTGCGCGTGCTGGAGTATCGGATTGCTGAGCGCACGGGCGGGGCAGGACAGCGGCGCGGCGGCGACGGCATCGTGCGCAGTTACCAGTTCCTCACGGAAACGACAGTGACTTTGCTAACCGAGCGGCGTCGCCGTGCGCCCTACGGTTTGCAGGGGGGCAAGCCGGGCAAGCGCGGACAGAACCTACTACATATCGACGGCGAGGTGGACGCCGAGCTGGGCAAGGGCGTGATTCGCGTGCCTGCAGGCGCAGTGCTAACCATCCGCA
Organism: Fimbriimonadales bacterium; assembly: GCA_026416655.1. GTDB lineage: Bacteria > Armatimonadota > Fimbriimonadia > Fimbriimonadales > GBS-DC > GBS-DC. Next base: position 10,633 of record JAOAES010000267.1, on the reverse strand, counting down.
CTCCTGGCGGGGGTGGGTGGGGAAGGTAGCCCTCCCCCCGTGCCCCTTTTCCCCACGCGGAAACACGCCTGATTACAGTTTCACGAACCCACCGAGCAGCAGCGCCATGCCCCAGCCGATGACGCCCACCAACAGCGCGCCCACCAAGCCCACGAGGAACGGCTTTAGCCCGACGCCCTTGAACACGCTGAACGAGGTCGCCAAGCCGACCGCCGCCATCGCCGTGCCCAGCGCACGCGAACCCCAAGTCCCGCCCACAGCGTCGGTGAACGCCTTCCAGCCATCCTTGTCCCAGATTCCGAACGCCAAGCCGTTTGCCAGCTGTGCATCGCCGATGGAGCGGAAAATCGCCATCGCAATAAAGCCCAAGATGAACGCGGGCAGCAGCTTGGCGATGCTAATCTTGCCGCCGTCGCCCTCGCCCTGCGCCGCCAACCGACGCAGATACAGATACGACAGCAGCGGCACCACCACCGCCAAGAACAGGTTGCGCGTAAGTTTGGTCACGGTAGCGGCTTTCAGCACAGTCTCGTCGTTGAACACCTCTTTGTAGGTGAGCGCCGCGCCCACCACCTGCGAGGTCTCATGCACCGCCGTGCCCAAGAACAGCCCAATCTGCTCGGAGGTGTGCAGGATGTGCGGTGCGATGTACGGATACAGGAACATCCCCAGCAGCCCGAACAGCGTGATATTCGCGACGGCGTAGGCGACCTCTTTCTGGTCGGCTTTAATCGCGGGCGCAACCGACACAATCGCCGTCACGCCGCAGATGCCTGTACCTGCGGCAATCAGCGTGCCCAGTCGCTCAGGCAGGTTCAGCTTCTTGTTGAACCACGCCACGAACCACAGCCCGCCGAAAATCGCCGTCGCCACCACAGGGATGCCCCACACGCCCAACTTGAACACATCCATCAGGCTCAGCTTGATGCCCACCAGAATAATGCCCAAGCGCAGGATTTTGGTAGTGCTGAACTTGATGCCGTCCTCGATTGCTTTGGGCAGGGGCAGCAGGTTGCGCAGCAGAATCCCAATCACAATCGCCGTCAGCACGGCGGAAATGGGGCTTTTCTTGCCGGTCGGGTCAATCCCCTGCAGGCTGAGCAGCCACGCGCCCAGCACATTCGTGAGCGGTATCGCGACCAGCATAATCGCGACCGCCAGCAGAAAGCCAGGCAATATGCGCACCACGCCCTGCCAGTCGGGCACGCCCAGCAGGGCATCCAAAATAATATTTCGTTTTTCTACTTGTTTCTCTACCGAATGGGTTGCCATATCTGGTTACCTCCTGTCGTTTGAGAGGGCATAAAAAGTTGCTTGAGCGTCTCGCTCAAGCAACCACACGGGTGAAATGCCCGTGCCACGCGAAAAGGGTACGACGGCGGGGACGCCGTCGTACCGAACGGGTCTTAGTAAGCGTCTGCCAGAGCGCAGACATTCTTGCCCAGCTCCAGCTCTTGCGCCTTCTCTTCGTCGGGCACAAGCAGCCCTGCGTTCACGCGCTTGATGTCCACATACTGCGGCGGGAACACAGGCAGCGTGCTGAGCATGAACTCGATGAACTCCTCTTTGCTCTTCGCCTGATACTCACGCGGGTTGTTGCGCTTAATGTTGCCCAGCGTGTCGTAGAAGGTACCGTCGGGTCGTCCTTCGCGGCTCGCGGTCGCAAAGTGCGCGGGGAACACCAGCGTGCTGTCGGGCAGCGTGAGCAGCTTCTTGTAGAGCGACTCGTAGTGGATGGGCGCCCACTCCTGCCCGCGCCCGCCCAAGTCGGGACGCGCCACCGACACGATGAAGATGGAGTCGCCCGTGAACAGGTAGCGGTCGTTCACGAGGAACGCCATGTTGCCCAGCGTGTGCCCTGGAATGTGGATGCCCTTCAGCGTTGCGTCACCGAACTTGAAAGTGAAGTTATCTTTCAAGTACTCATACTCGATCGTGGCGGGCAGCATGTCGATGGGATGGATGCCGTCGTACGGGTGCAGGAAGTAGGGCACGCCGAGTTCCTTGGCGAGTTTCGGACCGCCGCTGATGTGGTCGGCGTGGGCGTGCGTGTCGAAGATCGCCACGATTTCGAAGCCCTCACGCTCGGCGAGGTTGGTGTACTGCTCGGTGTGGCGTGTTGGGTCAATCAGGATGCCCTTACCGTTGCTCACGACGGCGTAGGCAAGGTCGCCGCGTGCAAGGCGCATAATCTGATACAGCGCGACATCCTTAACCTCTTCGATGCGGCGGATGCGATAGTAGTTGCCCCACGCGACCATGCCGCCCTCAAGGTTCATCGCCTCGTAGCCGCGCTCGCGCAGCAAGTTCGCCACATACTCCGACGAACCGCCCTTCGCGCATACTGCCACGATAGGCTTGCCTTTCGGCACGCGGGCGATGTTTGCTTCCTCGTTCTCTATGAACTGGAAGTACGGGATATGCAGGGTCTCGACGGGGTTGCGCCCCTCAATCCGCCAGCGGTCGAACTCGTCCTGGTTGCGCACATCCAGCAGCAGGAACGAATCGCCGCGCTCAATCATCTGGTCCAGCTCTGCCACACTAATCGCGGTTTTGGTGATAGTCGTCATTTCCATAGACCTCCCTGTTGGATAGTTTTCTTGGAAGCGGTTCGTTTGCGCTTCCGTGTGGTTAGAGGCGTTGGATGCGCGAGAGGATTCACGCCCCTCAGGGAGGTCGGGACTCTCAGAGTTTCAGAACTCCAGCTTCGCCACCGCCTCGCCTATCCTCTCGATACCTGCCTGGATAATCGCCTCGGCGGTAGCGTAGGAGAGGCGAACATAGCCGGGGGCGCAAAAGCCTTCACCGGGCACGGTCGCGACGCGCGCTTCACACAGCAGGAACTCCGCGACATCTGCCGACGATTCGAGCGTGCGCTCGGCGGCGCGCCGCCCGATGAGACCTCGCACATTCACATAGACGTAGAACGCCCCGCGCGGCGTCCAGCACTCCAATCCATCGATGCTGCTCAGCCCGTCCACCATCAGTCGTCGGCGACGGTCAAAAGTGGCGCGAATGGATTCGTACCATGTGTCGTCGGCGTTTTGCAGCGCGGCGAGGGCGGCATACTGCGCAATCGTGCAGGCGTTGGAGGTCATCTGGTCCTGAAGTCGGCTCACAGCGCGGGCGACCTCGGGGGGCGCGCCGAGATATCCAATCCGCCAGCCTGTCATGGCGAAGCTTTTGGAAACGCCGTTCACCGTAATCGTGCGGTTCAGCACCTCTTTGCTCAGTGCGCCAATGCTCTCGTGCCGATAGCCGTCGTAGGTTAGATGTTCATAAATCTCGTCGGCGACAATCCACAAGTCATGGGTGAGCGCGAGGGAGGCAATCTCCTTGAGGTGTCGCCTGCCAAACACGGCGCCCGTCGGGTTGCAAGGGGTGTTCAACACAATCGCTTTGGTGCGTTTCGTAATCGCGCGACGGAGTGCATCGTATTCTGGCAAAAAGTCGGTGGATTCGTCAGCAGGCACGAAGACGGGCGTCGCCCCCATCAGCTTCACCTGCTCGGGATACGAGACCCAGCACGGCGTAGGGATAATCACCTCGTCACCGGGGTCTAAAATCGCCATGAACACCCCGAACAGTGAATGCTTCGCGCCGCAGGAGACCACAATCTGGTCAGGCGCATAGCGCAACCCGTTCTCGCGTTCGAACTTCTCGCTAATCGCCTCACGCAGGGGCAGGATGCCAGGCGTCGGAGTATATTTCGTATAGCCAGCATGAATCGCCTCCAGCGCGCCTGTTTTGGCGAATTCGGGGGTGTCGAAATCAGGTTCGCCTGCCGTAAAGCTTAACACATCGACGCCCTGCTGTCGCAGTTCTTGCGCCCGAGCGGTAAGCGCGAGAGTCGGCGACGGCTGCGCCTGCCGCGCCCGTTCCGAAAGCAGCCTGTGCATAGGCATAAGGATACCCGTAGGGCAAGCGTCAGAATCTCACCTTTCATGCTCTCATCATGGCAGGATTTCTGGGTATGATACTGTACTATTACTATGCCTGAACGCAGGAGCAACTCAGAGCAGGACGCTCAAAGGGTTCAGGATACTGGTGGTGAGCGCATGCTCAAGTTGAATCGTTATAGTGATGCCTTGATATGTGTGGTGGATGATGAACCGAGCACGCTGAGCTTTTTGCAGGCGTTGCTCGCAGAAGCGGGGTTTGTGAGCGTAGCGACAGCGCGCAACTCCTCAGACGCTGTCAAACTGATCCAAACTGGTTGTCCGGATCTGCTATTAGTGGACTGGCATTTGGGCAGCGAGGATAGCGCTGAAGTGATTCGGCAACTGCGCGTGACCTACCCCGACGAGATTATTCCCGTAATCGTACTGACCGCGGATTTATCGCCCGAAGCGAAACATCAAGCGCTCGCAGCGGGCGCGTCCGATTTCCTGAACAAGCCATTCGACCTGTCCGAAGTGCTGCTGCGCCTGCAGAACCATCTGGAGATACGCCGGATGCACCGGATGCGCGCCCGAGAATTGGAACTGGCGCGTCTGGAAATACTGGAGCGGTTAGCGCGCGCGGCAGAGTACCGTGATGACGCCACAGGTGAACACATCGTGCGTGTCGGACGACTGAGTGAGCAGTTGGGGCGCATTTTGGGCTTAGACGAAGAGTCGCTTTTTCGCCTGCGCCACGCTGCGCCGCTGCACGATGTCGGCAAAATCGGCATCCCTGACGCTATCTTGCGTAAACCCGGCGCGTTGAGTGCCATGGAGTGGGAGATTATGCGGCAGCATACCGTGATAGGCGCACGGATTCTGGAGGACTGTCCCTATCCTGTGGTGCAGATGGCGCATCAGATTGCTCTGACGCACCACGAGCGGTGGGATGGGCGAGGCTACCCCCAGGGGCTACAAGCTGAACAGATTCCGCTTTGGGGGCGTATCGTCGCCGTCGCGGACGCTTACGATGCGATGACAAGCAATCGCCCGTACCGTGATGCCCTGCGTCCAGAGCAAGCGCTCGAAATTATTCGGGCGGAACGCGAGCGTCAGTTTGACCCGTTGGTTGTCGACGCGTTTCTGGATCCTGCCATGTTTACCCAACTTGGGGAGGAAACCGACTCATTCGCTACTTAGCGATTGACCCGGGCAGTCACAAAGTGGGCGTCGCCGTCGCCGAACGCGACGGCGACGACTGGCGCTTGCTTTTTCGCGCGATTCCGTCGCTGGAACGGTTGCGCGAAACGCTGGAGGAGTGCCTTCATCGTCACACCCCCCAGCGGTTTCTGGTCGGAGCAGGGACAGGCGCAAAACGCCTGCTCCCTCGGCTACGCGAATGGTTCCCCGATATTCAGTGGGAGCTGGTAGAAGAGCGGGATACGACCTTGCAGGCGCGGGAACTCTATTTTCGCTATCACCCCCCGCGCGGTTGGCGACGCCTGCTCCCAAAAGGTATGCGCCTGCCGCCTGAACCCTATGACGATTATGCAGCCCTCGCGCTTATCTATCGTGCAGCAGGGAAATAACACGCCGACTCAGCCTCGCCCGGAGTACCACTGCTCCACGAACCGCCGATACTCTGCCTGCTCCTGCAGGATGGGCTGCCACCATTCAGGATGCTGGGCGTACCACAAGACAGTCTCGCGCAACGCCGTCTCGAAGTCCGCCGCCGGCTTCCAGCCGAGGGCGCGTAGCTTGGAATCGTTCAAGGCATAGCGGCGGTCGTGTCCAGGTCGGTCTTGCACGAACTGAATCAGGCTCTCAGGTTTCCCCAGGACGCTTAATATCAGGCGCGAGACTTCGATATTAGCGCGTTCGTTGCCGCCAGCGATATTGTACGCTTCGCCGATGCGCCCCTGATGCAGTACCGTGTCGATGGCGCGGACATGGTCGCCCACGTAGAGCCAGTCGCGACGCTGCTGTCCATCGCCGTAGAGCGGCAGGGGTTCGTCTTGCAAGGCGCGTAGGGTGAAAAACGGGATGAGCTTTTCGGGATACTGGCGCGGTCCGAAGGTATTGCTGGGGCGCACAATCAGCACGGGAATACCGTAAGTGCGGTGATATGCCTGCGCCAGCAAATCCGCTCCCGCCTTGCTCGCAGCGTAAGGGCTGCTGGGCTGCAGAGGCGACTGCTCCGTGAACGATCCCGTCTCTGTCGAACCGTACACCTCGTCGGTGCTGACATGGACGAAGCGCTCCACGCCCAACTGCCGCGCTGTTTCCAGCATCACAAAAGTTCCGTAGACATCGGTGGTGATGAAGGCGTCAGGGTTCAGAATAGAGCGATCCACGTGCGTCTCCGCGGCGAAGTGAACAACATAGTCCACGCCCTCCATCGCTTGACGCACCGTTTGCTTCTCTCGCACATCGCCCTGAATGAAGCTGAATCGGGGGTTGTTCTCCAGCGCCGCGAGGTTCTCGCGTCTGCCAGCGTAAGTAAGCGCGTCCAGCACGCGCACTTGGTAGTCGGGGTACTGGCGCAGGATATATTCTGTAAAGTGGCTACCGATGAACCCCGCACCGCCTGTAATCAGCACCGTTTTGCCCATATGCCATAGGATACCCCGCCTCGAATCGAACCGTTTGGCACGAAAGTTGCTGTAGGAAAGCATGGATGGAGAGCAAAGCCTGCCCTCATAAGGAGGTTGCGACCGTTACTTATGAGGCAAGAGCGTGGGGCTGAGGCGACCGCTTCAGCCCTTTTCGCTTATCAGGTACACTCTGGGCGTGAACGCGGCGATAAAGGCGTTTCGCGAGCTACAGGCGCAGGGGTTATCCCGTATTGGGCGAACAGGTGCTGATAGGCGACGCGCCTGTGCGAGTGCTGGTCGCCTACAATCCCCTCGTTGAGGAAGCCGTGCAAAACGCCCTCGAGTTGCCTTTCAATGGGGAGACTGCGCCCGTTGTCAGACCTGAATATCTACTGGCAATCGCGCTGCAAACCAACCGCTACAAAGATCGCGAGCGAGCGCGTCTGTTATGGCAGCAGGCGACGCTGGATGAAGGTAAGCTTATCGACATCCTCATGCGATACGGCTTGATCGAGCGATGGAACACCCTCAAAGCCCAGATGTAACAGAGTTGCCAGAGGTGGTGCGCCGCGTGTTGGAGTTCAAGGAGGCGCGGCGCAAGCAACTGGCACAGTTGCCTCCCGAAGAGAAGGTTCGCATTATCGTGGAGATGCAAAAGTGGGCGCGCGCGGCGCACATTGCCACTGGGCGTCCCCCGACTCCTGTCTGGAATCTGGAAGTTCTTATGCGCCGTGCGGATGAACCCCCGAATCAGGTATAATTCGCTGTCCATGCGGGTACGTATCAACGGCAAAGAGCGCGAATTGCCTGAATCGACCACCTTGCTCCAGCTGCTCCAAGAGCGCGGCGTGGATCCGCGTACCGTCGTGGTGGAATACAACTACGAAATCCTGCCCCGTGAACGCTACGCCGAGATTATTCTCCACGAGGGCGACAACCTCGAGATTGTGCAGATGACGGCGGGAGGCTAAGATGCGGGTGGTCGTGATTGGGGCAGGGATTATCGGGAGCGCGATTGCGCTGGAGCTGCGCCAGCGTGGGGCAGAGGTCGTTTTGATCGAGAGCCACGCCGAGGGGGGACATACCTCTACCGCTTCAGCAGGCATGGTGAACCCGTTTAGCCTGACTCCTGATGATTCGCCTGCCGTGCCTTTCTACTTGCGGAGCCTGCAGATGTATCCCGAATGGGCGCAACAGCTGGCAGCGCTCACTCAAATCGATGTGGAATGGCGTCAGGGAGGGTGCGTGCGCATCGCGCTTACGCCAACCGACGCCGCTTACCTGTCCGATAGTCTTGCCTGGATTCGTCGTTATGAGCCGAGCGCGATGCTAATCGAACCTGCTGTTGCTTTGGAATGGGAACCTGCGTTGAATAAGGAACTCACAGCGGCAATCTACCTGCCCAGTGAGGGCTGGGTCAACACCGAGCGCTTGATGCGCGCGCTTCATCAGGCAATAAAACTTAAAGCTGTAAACCTGTACTCAGGGGTTCCCGCGTTGTGTATCGAGGTGGCACACGGGCGCGTTCGCGGTGTTCGCACGGCGCATGGGGTTATCGAGGGCGACGCCGTCGTTGTGGCGGCGGGGGCATGGGCGGGCGCGCTACTGCAACCGCTCGGAATTCATGCCCCGCTTGAGCCGGTGCGCGGTGTCATCCTGAAGCTGGGAGACCTGCCCGTGCCTGTGCGGCGTATTCTCTCTTCGCCGCTGGGTTATCTCGTGCCGCGTGCAGATGGTACGGTGCTGCTGGGGGCAACGCGCGAGCAAGCAGGCTTTGATTTACGCGCCCCCGCTGAAAGCTACGCCTATCTGCTTCAATCGCTCGCGCGAATCGCACCTGTACTGCTCCACTCCACAGTGGTGGGGCCCATGACTGGACTGCGTCCCGATACGCCTGATCATCACCCCTACATCGGCGCCGTGAGTGGCTATGCAGGGCTGTTTCTTGCCGCGGGGCACGCCTATCACGGCATCCTGATGGCACCCGCCACAGCCCGCGCCCTCGCCGACCTGATTCTGAACGGCAAAACCGAACTGCCTGTTGAACCGTTCGACCCCAACCGATTTACGAGGTAAGACCATGCAAACTTTTCCTGTGCTAAAGCCGACGATTTACGACCCGAGCTCGGACGAGCCGCTCCGAATCAACGCGCCGCTGGTCGCCGAGTGGCTGGTAGAGTTCCTGCGAGACGAGGTACAGCGGCGTCGGGGCTTCTCGAAGGCGCTCTTGGGGCTGTCGGGCGGCGTCGATTCCTCCCTTGTGGCTTATTTATGCGCCCGCGCGTTCGGTCCTGAAAATGTGTACGCCTTCTTGATGCCCTACAAAATCAGTAGCCCCCAGTCGTTGGAACACGGGATGCTCGTGGTCAACAATCTGGGCATCCATCACCGCGTGATCGAGATTACGCCGATGGTGGACGCCTATTTGGAGTATTACGAACCCGACGCCAGTCCGGCGAGGATTGGCAACATCTGCGCTCGATTTCGCACGATTATCCTGTTTGACCAGTCGGCGAAGTTGAACGCACTGCCGATTGGCACGGGCAACAAGAGCGAGCGACTGTTCGGCTACTTCACTTGGCACGCCGACGATGCGCCACCGGTGAACCCGCTCGGCGACCTTTTCAAGACGCAGGTCTGGCAACTGGCGCGGTATGTGGGTGTGCCTGAAGTGATTGTGGAGAAGCCCGCCTCCGCCGACCTGATTGTGGGGCAGACCGATGAGGGCGACTTCGGCATCTCTTATCAGCGCGCCGACCGCATTCTGCACTACCTCACGCAGGGCTACTCGCCCGAACGTCTCATCGAGATCGGCTTCCCCGAAGCGGAGGTACGCCTCGTGAAAAATAAGGTGGATAGCACTCACTGGAAGCGACACCTGCCCACGGTGGCGATGCTTTCCACGACAGCAATCGGCGAGTATTACTTGCGACCCGTAGACTTTTAGAGCCATGCCAATCCATCACACGGAAGGGACACAGCGTCAATTCAAAGTAGGCGTCGGGCAGTTCAAGCCCACTAAAGGGCGCTATGAGCGCAATCTGGAACGGATAGGGCAGTTGATGCGCCAGGCACTTCAGGAAGGCGTCGATGTGCTGGCGCTGCCTGAGACGGCGACCACGGGCTACTTTATCGAGGGGGGCGTACGCGAGCTGGCTATGCCCGCGTCGCAGCTCCTGCGCGACCTTGCCCGCCTCTACGCCGACCTGCAGCCGCAACGTCCGCTGGATGTATGCGTCGGCTTCTACGAGTATCTGGAAGGTGAGTATTTCAACTCCGCGCTCTATGCCACTTTAGAGCCAGAACCTGAACAATCACGCATTCTGCATGTGCATCAGAAGTTCTTTCTGCCGACCTACGGCGTGTTCGAGGAGGAGCGATTTGTGGCGCGTGGCAGACGGCTCGATGTGTTCCCCACCCGTTTCGGGCGCGCTGCAATCCTTATCTGTGAGGACGTCTGGCACTCGGTCACCAGCGCGATTGTCGCCCTGAAAGGAGCGCAGGTACTCTACGTACCGACCGCCTCACCTGCGCGCGGATTCCACACCGAGCAAATCGAGAATGTGGAAGCGTATCGCCGGATGCTGACCCAGATAGGGGGCGAACATACGATTTATGTCGTGCAATCGAGTCTGGTCGGTTTCGAGGGCGGCAAGGGATTCGTCGGCGCGTCGTGGATTGTGAATCCGTTCGGTAAGGTGATGGCGCAGGGACCCGTTAATCAGGAAGCGTTGCTGGTTGTTCCGCTCGATTTAGACGATGTGGCGATTGCGCGGGCACAGTTGCCCCTCCTTTCGGATTTGCGCTCTGTAATCGCTGACCTTGCGCTGCAGTTTGAGCGGCTGGCGCGTCCTGAGGAGAGGGGGTAATAGTACACCGCTTTGCCTCAGTTTGGGGCAAGAGGGCAACGGTTTTGCAGGCACTCGCGGCTTTCTGACCTCACCCCCCAGCCCCCTCTCCGTAAACGGAGAGGGGGAGCGGCGTGCGTGGGCGGGGCTGGCGCTCCCCCCTCTCCGTTCACGGAGAGGGGGGCAAGGGGAGGTGAGGTTGGAAAAGAGCGCGGGAAAATCGGGGAGGTGCGCGTCTGTTTCGAACCCACCCTGTGCACCCTTGTCAGATACTCCTCCTTTCGAACAAGGAGGGAGTCAAGGCGCGGAT
>JAOAES010000246.1 GCA_026416655.1 Fimbriimonadales bacterium | reverse complement strand
GCTGTGTTCGGGCGACCGCGCCGACGCCGTGCAAGCCTTCGCGCAAAAAGTGGGGATTGAGGAGTGGCGCGCCGCGCAACTACCTCACGACAAAGCCGCGCTCGTGCGTCAGCTGCAGGCGGAGGGCAGGCGTGTGGCGTTCGTGGGCGACGGGGTCAACGACGCGCCTGCTCTCGCCGAAGCCGACTTGGGCGTCGCCGTCGCCACAGGAACCCAACTCGCCGCCGAGAACGCCGACCTGATACTGCTGAATCGCGACCTGCGCACGCTCCTGCGTGCGTTGCGGATTGCGCAGGCGATGTATCGCGTGATTCGGCAGAACCTGTTCTTCGCGTTCGTTTACAACACGCTGGGCATTCCCCTCGCCGCGCTGGGGTATCTGAACCCGATGCTTGCCGCGCTGGCGATGAGCCTCAGCTCCGTGTCGGTGGTGGGGAATGCGCTGCGGTTGCTTAACAGCCGTTCACAAAGTGGAATAGCACCCGTAGTTTGAATCTGCTGAATCCCGACCAGCTCCATCTCCTGGTGGACGACCTGCACATTGAACGTGCTTGTGTCGCGAAGCATACTCTGGAGAGACCAGAGCCACTGCGCCTGCGCCGCCGCAAGCTCCAAAACGGCAATAAGCCACGCCAGAGCCTTCCCTCGAACGGCAGGAATCCCGCCCCAAAACGCGAAACCTGCCCGTAGCCAATGGAGGACTCCGATGCGACGATTGGGATGGATTGTGGGGATGTGTCTGTGTTGGAATGTATGGGCGCAGGAGACGATTTACGCCATTCGCGCCCTCGAAAAGCCCGTTAGCGTCCGCCATGAGCAGATTGCACTGGGCGAATTAGTGCGAGGCATCAGCGACCAGACGGGAGTTGCTTTGCGAGTGAGTGAGCGCGTCGCCGACTGGAAGGTCACGATTCGCGTGAACAGCCGTCCTGCGTGGCAGGTTCTGGAGAAAATCGCGGCGATTTACGACCTCGTGTGGCGTCCAGACGACACGGGCGCACTGACGCTGCAAGCCGATTCGTATGTGCAGCGACAGTTGCAGCAGGCGATGAGTTCGCAGCCCGTTCTGGATGCCTTGCTCCAGCAGCTCGCGCAGCACGCGCAGCGCGCCGCCGAGACGCCGTTTAAGGACGCCGTGGAGCGTTCCCGCGCCTTGCTCCGTGAATACGCCCCTGACACGAGCGCGCCGCGCAGCGAGTCGTTGAAAGCGCGTCTGAGGCAGCACGACCTGATAGACTACCTGCTGCAGGACGCGCATAAGCATCTTTCCCACGCGCAGCTGGAGCGTCTGGCGCAGGGCAAGCCCTTGCTGTTCAGTGCGAAGCCTTTGCCAAACACCCTCCCGCTCGGCGAATCGACGCTGGAGTATGTGCGCATTGCGTTTCAGGAAGGGATTCTGGGCGTTCCTGAGGCGCACCCCGACTTCCAGCCGACGAACTGGGTGTATGTGCTTGACTTGTGCGCTGCGCCTGGGGGGCTGCTCTTTGTCACGGACGGCGCGCGTGTGCTGACCTACCCCACCACGCGCTCCCGCCCTGCTGTGCGGTTGGTCGCTGCGCCGTCTGAGCCGCGCAACCCGTGCTGGGACCTGGGCGAAGCCCGCCGCGCGCTGCAAGCGCAGGGCTACCTGGGCGGCGAAGACCTGTTCGCGAGGCACGCTCAAACCGTCCTGACGAACCCGCTCCGCAGCCCGAAACTGAAGGAGACGCCTATCCCGCAGGAAGCCAACTCCTTCGTCTACAACCCCGACCTGCGCGTCAGCCAGTACCTGTTCTGGCTTGCGGAGCAGACCGATTCCGATCTCATCGCGGACGCCTATCATCTCAGTATGCGGGGGGCTTCGCGGGCGCGCGACTATCGCGGCGTCCCCTATCAGGTCATCCCGCTGACCCCGCAGATACGCGCATCGGTCTCAGCGCCGCTGGGAATGCAGTTCTCGCCTGCCTCATTCGACGCGGAGCTGCTGCGCTTTCTGGCAGGCAGTGGGCTGAGCAGTAAGTATGAAGATAATTTTCTGATGTTTCGGCATGAGGAGTGCTGGCGACTGCTGACGACGGAGCTGTCGGACGCGCAGCGTGCTGCGTTGCAGTCAGGCGCGACGGGGGGCTGGACGCTGGACGCCTTCGCACAATTTGTCGAGACGCTAACGCCCGCGCAACGCCGCCGCTGGGAGACGCTCGGCTATGGTGCGTTCTCCGATTCAGGCGCGCTTCCGAAAGACGGTCTTGCCGCGTTGCGGTTCTGGGCAGCTCTGTCGGATGCACAGCGCGCCCGTGCCCGGCAAGGGGAGCCAATCCACGCCGCCGAACTCACGCCCGCTCAAGCCGCGCGTCTGGAATCGGTCATCGATGACCTGCTGGCGCAACACCTGCAGCTGCTCTGGCAAACGCACGCACAGTACCTGCCGAGCCGTGCCCGCGAGGTGGGAAGGTTGTTGCTGGAGCCTGCAGGGAACGCGCTGGAGTTTCGCTATCGCGAAACGCGCGAGGGAGGTCTTCAAACTGCCGTGCTGGAGTTCAGGCGGGGAACGCAACTGCTCGGCGCATATGCCTATCGCTGGCGTGGGCAGGATTCCACGCGATAGGCGCGAATCGACGCCCTGATGACGCCCTTTTTGCAGAAGGTGGTGCAGTTCCTGCGCGAGAACCCCGAAGGCGTGCAGGTTGTGCGCCGCCTGAGTACGGAAGACACGATCGAGCCGCCCGACGAGGAGGGGGGCTTCAATCGGGCATGGCTCGTGCCCGAACCTGACCGCAAGGAGTTCGGCGTCTATCCCGTACCGCCGCTGGACGAGCCAACCCAGTTCACCCACTTCATCGACGGCATCCAGCACTCCCATCTGCTCTACTACCAGCAGACCGAGAAGGGGATCCTGCCCGTCGTGTACGGCTATGTGGCGGCGATGGTGCTGGAGCGGCGGCAGCGGGAACTCCATCCCGTGCCGGAGCTGACCGAGTCGGAGGAAGCTCTGTATCTGCCGCTGAAAGCCTTCGACGCCCGCAAGTTCAAACGCGCTGGGGTCACGGTCTACGACTCGCTGGAGGAGCGCGAGCTGGAGAAGACCTCCTTCGCAACGATGCTCGTGCGCGCGGGGGCGACAGTGGCGCGTGTACGCGACCACTTAGAGCGTAGGCTCGCCCTACAGTGGATTGAGCAACAAACGCCCACCTCCAACGACTGGCTGCTGGTCGACGGCTCGATCGCGGACCTGATGAGCGCGCTGGAGCGCAGACAGCTGGTGAAGGTGGTGGGCGTGTCCAAATCGCACCGCACGAGCTATCTGGAGATTAACTGGATGTTGCAGGTACTGAACATGCCTGCGGGCTACCGCAGCAGCGTGTTCCGCCCAGTGCGCGAGGGGCAGAGCGAGGTCTACAGCTGGTATTTGCGATTGCGCTGGCAAGCGGGCGCGTCGCCGACCTACGGATTGGTGCGTATCGAGACGCCCGTTCTGACCAGCCCTGACGACACACGCGATTGGGCAGACCGCATCTCGGCGTGGCTGCTGCAGGAGACGCGCCCGATGAGCCTGCCCGACCCGCGCTATGACCGCCTGCTCTATCCGTTTCGGATGTGCGAGCAACACCTGCGCAGCCGCGCCCCCAGTGAAGCCGTGATGCGCACTGCCATCGAGCGCGTGGGCGACCTGCGAACCGAGGCGAGTTAACCCGGCAACTCCGTCGAGGTACAATTCCGCCGATGGAGCCGCGCACGCCTTCGGAAACGGAAGTGATTCTGACGCAAATGATGAACCCCGAACATGCGAACCCGTTGGGGAATGTGCATGGCGGCTGGGTGTTGAAACTAATTGACGAAGCGGGCGGTATCGTCGCCTCGCGCCATGCCCGCAATCCCGCCGTGACCGTTGAGATCGACTCGGTCAGCTTTCGTGAACCTGTCCACGTGGGCAATCTGGTGCATGTGCGAGCGCGAATGGTGCGGGCATGGCGCACCTCGATGGAGGTGGAGGCGGTTGTGGAGGCAGAGAACTTGCTTACGGGCGAGCGACGGGTTACCTCGCAAGCGTATCTGGTCTACGTCGCTCTGAATCAAGCGGGACGCCCCACGCCCGTACCGCCTGTGCAGCCTGAAACCGACGAGGAGCGACGCAAGTGGGAAGAAGCGGAGCTGCGTCGCGCCGAGCGACTTGCCCGACGCGAACGCGAAGCGCAAAACAGATAGCCTACACTTTGTGCGCGCCGCTCTCGTCGCGGTGCTTCTTGAGATACTTCATAAACGGCGTGCCGCCTGTGCCGACGCTCGTCGGGTTCTTCGAGTCTTTCGCCTGCTGCTTGTAGATGTAGCTCGCGGCGTACTCCAGGTGCAGAGCGCGGAACCGCTGGATATTCTCTACGCAGGCGTTGTAGGCGTCGCGCAGCGTGGCATCGTCGCTGTGCAGCACCACATCCCGCACAGTCGAGCGCGTCTCCACCACCTCCATAAACCGCCTGTGTGCGGGGGGCATATAGAGGCGCATTTCCATCAAGTAGGTTTTGAGCGGATCGTCAGCGTGTTGCACGCCCAGCAAGCCATCCAGCGTTGGGATGATCGAGCTTTGCGCGCCCGTTTCCCCACGAAACTGCTGCGGCTGCCCACCGTAGGCGTCCACGCCCTCGTAAATCAAGCCGTTCGGTAGGGCGGGGTTGTTCTTCCAGCCGTGAATGTAGGGGCGCACTCGGTGATAGTAGATGTACGGGTCGCACGCTTCGGGCATGCGGGCTAACACGGCGTACATCTGCTCCAGTGCGGCGGCGACCTCCTGCAGCGCGTGGGTTAGCGTCGAGATATCTCGGCGCGCCGCCGCGCTCATCGCGCTCGGAATCTGCCGAATCGCCCGCGCCGCTTTCGCCTCGATGTCCACATGAATCAGAATAAACCACTCCTCGTCCAGTCCCGCCAGAAAGTTCTGCAGCAGCACGATATTGCCCAGCTCGATGGGCGCAGTCGGGTCTAACCGCCGCCAGTTGTCCAGCGCATAGGAGGCGTAGGACAGTACAGGCGGTCTGCCCAGTCGCTGGCTGACCTCGTACCAGGGCTGGGCAAGGTTAGCGGGAACGCGCTCGGCAGGGGCGTCTCCATTCCACACATAGGCGTGCCCGATATACGAGAGCAACATCATCGCCCGGCGCAGTTCACGCTCGGTCTGGAGCCGTTCGATGGTCAGACGCGGCATAGCGTCCACGACCTGCCTGATTTTACGCGCCACAAGCAGCTTCGGCAGGTCTGCCGCGATTTGTTCCCACGGCGCGTAGTAAGGATCCTCTAAATAGGGGAGCGGGTCTTCCGCCGGCAGGAAGCCTCGCTCGGGATGCACCTCGTAATCTTCCAGTCGCAACTCGTCAGCGTAAGCCGTTTGCATCGTTGCAGCCTCCAAATCGATTATTGCCGTCGCTGGCAAATCGGTTTAGCCCAAGTTTATTGCGGCGGCTGCGCGCTCAGCCCGGGCAGGGTCTGACGCAGCTGTTTGAGCCAGTGTTCCGCCAGCTGCTTGACGCCCATCTGCGCGGCTTCGGCGTCGGCGGGCGTCACAGTAATCAGCAACTGCCCCCGAATATAAATCTCATACTGCCGATCCTTTTTTATTTCTTTGAGCGTTATCTGTTCTTCAGTCAGTCGTGCGCCGAGGGAGGCGTTCAGTCGCTCCTCGACAATCCGCGCCCGCTCCTCCACGCTCAAGTTGCCGTAGCCCGCGCGCAGACGCATGATGAACTTGCCGCCGATGGATATATCTACATAGCTCTGCGCAAATGCGGCGATTACCAGCACAGCGCCAACGAAACTCAACAGTCGCTTCATCCCTGAACCTTCCACACAATTAGTATACCTGTTGCTGTTCCCACGTGGCGATTACTTAGCCACGCTACACTTTTGAGGTATCCTTAAGACAGGTGAGACTGGTGAAGGAAACCGTTAAATTGCCCGTTGCGCTAACGGAGGAGCTGCTAAACCACGCGGAGCTGGTCGCGCAGGTATTCCTGCAGGCGATGTATACCTCGATTGGTGAGAAGCTACTGGAGGAGCTGGCGGAATCGGACCTCACTTACTCGCAGATGCAAGCGTTGCGCTACTTGCACACGCATCGGCGCGTCACGGTCGGCGATCTGGCGGAGGGGCTGAACATC
This sequence comes from Fimbriimonadales bacterium, assembly GCA_026416655.1. Classification (GTDB taxonomy): domain Bacteria; phylum Armatimonadota; class Fimbriimonadia; order Fimbriimonadales; family GBS-DC; genus GBS-DC. Next base: position 10,787 of record JAOAES010000246.1, on the reverse strand, counting down.
TCCTACCCCTCGGCGACGAACATGGTGCATCGTCTCGAGAAGAAGGGGCTGATTCGGCGGGTGGCGAACCCCCGCGACCGGCGTCAGGTGGGATTGACCCTTACCGACGCAGGGCGCGAAATCATTCTGCGGGTGGATCAGGAACGACGCCAGCGGTTTGCTACCGTGCTGGCGCAGATGGATCAAGCGGAGCGATATGCATTCATCAACGGCTTGAGCGCGTTCATTCGGGCGGGGGTCGAGTCGGGCACGCTGAAAGCGATGGATGTCTGCCTGCAGTGCGGGCTGAGCGCGGACCCGAACTGCCCGCTGGTCGAGATGCACGCGGTGGAAGTGTGCCGTTGAGCGTTACTCTTCCGCTCCCAGCTCGCGCAGTTTCGCCCTGAGGCGCGCCAGTTCGGCTTCCGCCTGCTCCCGCAGGAGGCGTTCCTGTTCTGCCTGTTGCTGCGCCTGCTCAGCTCGCTGCAACGCCAGACGCTTCTCTTCCTCCTGAGTCAGCACCAGCCGCCCTTCGGGGTCGAACAGGCGTAGCCAGTCGAAGGTGCGTCGCTCAAAGGTGCTGCGATGGACGCCAATCCACGCGCCCAGCACCTCGCTCCAGAACCAGCCGCGCTCGTTGGGCGTTTTAGGCTGGTACACGCCGCCACGCAGCTCCAGCCCCACAAACTCGCCCCGCTCGCCGTCGTACCAGAAATACTCCCGTGTGCGGAAAATGTCCTGGTAGATGTCCTTTTTCTTGCCCTTGTCGTTACTGGCGGTCGTGTCGGAGAGCAGCTCGATAATCAAATCGGGATACTTCCCTTCCAGCCACACGACCCAGTTATTGCGCGGCTTGTCGCCGTCGATGCCTGTTACGACAAAGAAATCGGGACCTCGATAGGCATTAGAGCGGTTGCGCACAACCTCCTCCGCTTGGTCAGGGCTGAAGTAGACGAACACATTCCCCGCAGCGAAGTAGTCGTTGCGCTCTCTCCAGTAGTTGTTGACCAGCTCGATAAGCAGGTGTATCTGCAGGCAGTGCCAGAAGTTCTCCATCGGGATGCCATCCTCCTCAGGTAGCTGGGCAGTCCATCGCCGAATCTCGTCGAGGAGCTGCGGGTCACGCGTCGCTTCATAGAGCGGCAACAGCCGCCGCAACTGCGCAACCGCATGCAGTTGCCACACTTGACTCGCATCGAGCAGTTCCACTTCAACAGGCGTCTTCGAAACCGCCATAAGGTTCCCCCTGCGACAAGTATACCACAGGGCAGGAAAACCGCCCTGCGCGTCTAAATTAGCTCATATGCAGCTTGCCCCTAAAGCCGAAGAACTACTCGCGGGCGCAGCGGCGCGAATCGAGCGACACCGCAAAGCCGATTGCACGATTCGCGTGGTCGACTCGCGGGGCAAACCACTGCCCAACCAGACCGTGCAGATCGAGATGATCCGCCATGCGTTTCTGTTTGGTGCAAACATCTTTCCGCTGTACGAGTTCAACGAGGAACGACACGCCCTCTACGCGCAGCGGTTCCGTGAGTTGCTGAACTACGCAACGCTGGGATTCTACTGGGGCGCGTATGAACCGGAACAGGGACGCAAGACGGGACGCGATATTCAAAAGCGAATCGCCGAGTGGTGCAAACAACATGGCATCGCCACTAAAGGACACCCTTTGGTCTGGCACGAGGTCTACCCACGCTGGGCAACCAACGACCCCGACGGCGTTAAGCCTTTGCTACGCGCTCGCGTTCGTGAGATTGTGAGCGAGTTTCGCGGACTCATCGACCGTTGGGATGTCATCAACGAGGCGACTGTGGGGCACAAGTTCGAAAATGGCGTCGGCAAGTGGCTTGCGCGCGACGGCGCGACGAAGGTGGTCACCGAAACTCTGCAGTGGGCGCGCGCTGCGAACTCGAAAGCGTTCCTGCTCTATAACGACTACAATATCAGCCCCGAATTTGAGAAGCTGGCGGAGGAGCTGGTCAAGCGCAACGCGCCCCTCGACGCCATCGGGATACAGTCGCACATGCACACGGGCGAATGGACGCTGGAGCGAGCGTGGGAGGTATGCGAGACCTACGCGCGATTTGGTAAACCGCTCCATTTCACTGAGGTCACGGTGCTTTCGGGACAGCATGGCTGGCAGTTGCCGCGTCCATGGCGCTCTACGCCAGAAGGCGAACAGCGTCAAGCGGACTACGTAGAGCGGTTCTACACCCTGCTGTTTTCCCATCCCGCCGTTGAAGCGATTACCTGGTGGGACCTCGCCGACTCGCATGCGTGGCAGGGCGCACCGGCGGGGTTATTGCGCGACGACCTCAGCCCCAAGCCCGCCTATGAACGCCTCAGGAAACTCATTCGTGAGCAGTGGTGGACGCCGACGCAGAGCCTGATAACCGACTCGCAGGGAATCGCGCGATTTCGAGGCTTCCTGGGTAGCTATCGGGTCTCCATCGGCGAGCATACCCAGGGGGTTGAGCTGAAGCGCGGCGTGAATGAAGTGCGCGTGCGCTTCAGCGGAACGAGGCGTGGGAACCAGTAGTTAGTATTTCGCCAGCGCCCGCGCGTGAGCAATTTCGCCGTCGCGCACAGGGCGTATCTGCTGCGCCTGTAGTGTTGCTACGGCAACTGTGTCGCCGCGAAGGGTCAAAAACTCCACCTCGTAGGCTTCACCGTCTCTGTGTTTCATCACTATGACACCGACATCGCCACACTGTAGCCCTAAATCTGGCAGATCCTCTTGGAGAACGACTATCTCATGCTCTTCGAACATGGTGGGTACCTCCTCGTCAATTGTACCGCCTGTGCAGGGGATAGGCAGTGACGAGTCGTGGGGGGTTCGCCAAGTTTTCACTAAACCACACGGTGCGTAAAAGAAGAGAGCGCCCTGAAGGGGTGTTGATGGCTCCCTCTACTACATAGCGCGTTCCGTAAGGGGTCGGCTCAGCATGAACAACGGGATTGTCCAAGGCGTGTTGGCGCAAAGCTGCTTCCAAAATCCACCAGTTCTCGCGGCTAAAGCCGTACCGCATAAATATCCGTGCTTTATGTCTCCCGATGGGATGCGTCTCAGAAAGCAAGTAGTCCAACACCTTACTTGGCGGTACGATTGCTCGCTCTGCCAAAGGTAACTGCGCCATGTCGGGGCTAAAGCAATATGCCCCCTGCTGTTCAGATACGGCAGGGGGCTTTTCTCAGTTCTGTACAGGGTTCACGCTCACTCGGCGGCGGTGGCGCGGTCCCTCGAACTGCACGTAGCCGTCCACCAGCGCGAACAGCGTATCGTCGCTGCCACGCCCGACGTTGCGCCCAGGGTGGAACTTCGTGCCGCGCTGGCGTACAATCACATTCCCTGCACGGACGAACTCGCCGCCGTATGCCTTCACACCCAGAAACTTCGGATTACTGTCGCGTCCGTTCCGCGTGCTGCCGACGCCTTTTTTACTTGCCATAGTAATCGCCTCCTCCAGTCGTTTGAGCGTCCCGCTCAAGTAAAAGTTTGCGCACCCATACGTGGCTTGAGCGTCCCGCTCAAGCAAAAGCTTGCGCACCCATGCGTGGCTTGAGCGTCCCGCTCAAGCAAAAGTTTGCGCAACCCATACGTGGCTTGAGCGTCCCGCTCAAGCAAAAGTTTGCGCACCCATACGTGGCTTGAGCGTCCCGCTCAAGTAAGCATTCCGCTCAAGCAAAAGTTTGCACGGGCGAGGACGCCCGTGCCACGGCTTGTGATTATACCCTACTGCGTCGCCTGATTGTTCCCGCCGAACAGGATCCGCGCGAAGCAGTAGATAAAAAGCCCGCCGACGAACAGCCAGGCAGTCAGCATAAAAATCCAGCCGCTCAGACTCATGTCGCTGCCTCCTTGAACTTGCGCTTGAATGCAATACGCACCATCAGAGCCAACCCGATGAACAGCGCGATCAGGTAGAAGCGTGTGACCCATACGGTCCAGCCAACACCTTGCCCTTCAACGCCCTGCTGCAACGCGGTTCCCTGAAGAATCGGCTCAATCACATTAAGCCATGTCCAGAAGCCCAACACGAACAGCAGGATAATCGGCGCGATGTATTTCGCGCTGAAGTAGAAGAAACGCCACGGGCGAATCTGCGCGCCCTGCATCAGTTCCGCCCAGATTTTCTCGCCGCCGAATATCCACATCAGCAGGATGATTTCCAGCAACGCAAAGAGCGGTGGGAAGAAGGTTCCTGCCCAGAAGTCCATCACATCGAGCGAACCGTTGAGGAAGATGCACAGGTGCGTGCTGGGCAGCCAAACCGCCGCCAGCGTGGCAACGGCTCTACCGCGTGAAAAGCCGTACTCGTCTTCCAGAAACGCGATAAACGGCTGCGCCAGTGCCATCACCGAGGTAATCGCCGCGATGAACAGCAGGAAGAACCACAGCGCGCCCAGCACTTGACCCAGTGGCATAAATTCGAACACAGGCGGCAGCGAGGCGAAACCCAGATAGAACGTTCCTTGCGACGCGATAATCTGCGTCGCCGCGATGCCGAAGAAGGTCACCGCCGCAGGAATCGCGATCGAACCGCCCAGAACGACCTCCGCGAACTCGTTGGCAGAGGTGGTCGACAGCCCTGTCAGCGCGACATCGTCCTTCTCGCGCAGGTAGGAAGCGTAGCACTGTATCGCGCCCATGCCCAGACTCAGTGTGAAGAACACCTGCCCCACGGCGGCTAACCACACTTTCGGATCCTGCAGTACGAACACCTCTTTGCCGTCGCGCTCGATGTACCACTTCGGCTCCCACAGGAACGCCAGACCGTTCAGGGGACCCAGCGACTCGGACACCGGGTGTCCCAGCGTCAGCACGCGAATCACCATAATCACCGCCAGCACAAACAGCAAAGGCATACCGATTTTAGCGAGCAGCTCGATACCGCCTGAAACGCCCCGCGCCAGCACCCAAAGGCTGAACAGGAACACCCCGATAAACACGATGTAGGTAAACGCAGGCGTCTGTAAAATTGCGCCTGCGGGCTGACCCTCAGCGGTGATCCCACCCGCATAGCGTTTACGCGCCTCGTCGAAGGGCTTGACGATTTTCTCCTTGATAATCGCCGCTTCGAGCTTTTCAAGTCGCTCTTCACGAGATAACTGAGGGATTTGCGCCGACTTGACCCCAATCCCTTCGAGAAATTGAGTCATAGCAGGGCTGGAGAAACCTTGCTCCACAAACGCCTCGACATCGTTGCGCTGGATGGGCAGCCCTGCCAGCACTTTTTCAGGGAACTCGCCCCGCGCAAGAGCTGACAGATCCTCCTTCGTAATCCCTTGCTCTTGTACCTTGGGCAACTGGTTCGTGACCATATAGATGCTATAACCAATCGTCCAGCTGGCAAGGTAAGAGTAGTAAATCAGGATAACCAGAGGGATGAAGATTCCCAACACGCCAAGGTACTTGCTGATACGGTGGTTCCACATGAGCTGGAACATGCCGGGCGTTGTGCCGTGCCCGCGCACGCCGCCATAGCGTCCCTGTGCCCACTCCAGCCACATGAGCGGGATCGCCATAAAAATCAGCGCGATGAAGTAAGGGATTAAGAATGCCCCGCCCCCATTCGCTGCAGCCTGACCGGGAAATCGCAGGAAGTTGCCGATGCCGATGGCGTTGCCTGCCATCGCCAGCACCAAGCCTATCCGTGTACCCCAATGCTCGCGTCCTCCGTTGCCGTTTTGTGCCATAGATACCTCCCTGTCTCAACGCGATAGGGCAGATTTCGAGGCGCGATGGCAATTTCCTGCTAAAATGGCTCATCCAGGTCGGGCGGCTTTATGGACGCCTGGATTTGAGACGCTCAGAGCGCTTCGCAGGTGAAATCGTTCGCGAATTCGCAGGGCGCGTCCGCCACGAATAGGTCGGGTATAATCCCCATCAGGGATGCATTATGCCGCGCTATAAGATTCTCACCTGGGGCTGCCAGATGAATGAGGAAGACTCCGAGCAGATGAGCCTCTACCTGCAGGAGCGGGGCTATGAGCCTGCAGAGACGGTAGAGGACGCCGATGTGGTGTTGCTCAACACCTGCTCGGTACGTCGCAAACCGGAGGATAAGGTATTCAGCACGCTGGGCAACCTGCGCAAACTCAAACAACGCAAGCCCCATATGGTGATTGGCGTGTGCGGCTGCATGGCACAGCTGCGTGCGGACGAAATTCGGCAGAAAGCCCCCCATGTGGATATGATTATCGGCACAGCGCATGTCGCGCAGGTAGGCGCACTGGTGGAAGAGGTCATGCAGAAGCGCCGCCTCGCTATGCGCCTCGAACTGCCAGAGCGTAAAGGCGCAATTGTCACCGACATTCCCGAACGCAAGGTCGACCGCCAGCCCAAGCTCAAAGCCTTTGTGCCGATTCAGTACGGCTGCGACAAGTTCTGCACCTTCTGCATCGTGCCCACCACGCGCGGGCGCGAACGCAGCCGACCTACCGCCGATATCCTTGAAGAGATACGACGCCTCGCCGAGCGTGGCACAAAAGAGGTCACCCTCCTGGGGCAGACAGTCAACTCCTACGGCAAGAACCTGCTGGAGGGACGCGTGCCGTTCGCCCGACTGCTCAAACTCATCAACGATATCGAGGGCATCGAACGCATCCGCTACACTTCGCCCTACCCGCGCGACTTCCGCGACGACCTGATTAACGCCATCGCGGAACTGCCCAAAGTGATGGAGCATGTGCATCTACCGCTCCAGTCGGGCGACGACGAAGTACTGAAGGCGATGCGACGCCTCTACACGGTGGGGCTGTTCGAGGAAATCGTGGGCAAACTGCGTGAGCGCGTGCCCAACATCGCGATTACGACCGATATCATCGTCGGCTTCCCCGGCGAGACCGATGAGCAGTTCGAGAACACGCTAAAGGTGGTGGAGCGCGTCCGCTTCGACGGCGCGTATATGTTCGCCTATAGCCCGCGCCCTGGCACGCCCGCCGCGGAGATGGAGAACCAGATCCCTCGCGCCGTGAAACAGGAACGCTTACAACGCCTCATCGAACTGCAGAACCGAATCACTTGCGAGATTAACAGTGCGCAAGTAGGGCGCGTGTTCGAAGTACTGGTGGAGGGTCCCAGCCAGAAAGACCCCACAAAGCTCGCGGGCTTCACACGCGAGAACAAGATGATGCACTTCGTCGGCTCGCGCGACCTGATTGGGCGCATCGTGAAAGTGCGCGCCGATGAAGCGCACTTGTGGGGCTTTTACGGAACCGTCGTGGAGGCTTAACTAACCCAGCCCATACACGGGGATTGCCGCCCCGTGAATCGCTCGCGCCGCAGGCGAGCAGAGGAACATCATCACCTCGCCCAGCGCTTCCGGCGACACCCATCGACTAAAATCGGCGTCTGGACGCGCGGCGCGATTGGACGGCGTATCAATCGTGCCCGGCAACACACAGTTCACATTAATCCCATACTCTTTCAGCTCCGCCGAGAGAACTTCGGTGAGCCGAATCACGCCCGCTTTCGCAGCACAGTAGCCTGCGCCGCCACCGAAGCCTGCCAGCCCCGCCCTGCCAGACACATGGACTATCGCGCCCCCGCCTGTGCGTATCAGAATCGGCGCAATCGCCCGCGACACTAAAAACGCCGTGCGCAGGTTCATATCGAGCATGCTATCCCACTCGTCAAGGGGCGTCTCGTGGACGGGAGGGCCCGCGCTGAAGCCGCCGACCGTGTTCACCAGCGCGTCGAGCCTGCCGAAACGGTCTTCGACGGCGCGCGCGAGGCGGTCGCAATCGTCAGGCGAGCGCAGGTCGACCCCGCCGATAAGCAGGTGGTGCGGATCGAGCGCGAGATCAGCGAAAAGCTGGTGGAGCAACTGTTCGTCGCGGGCGCACAGGGCAAGCGTCGCCCCCGCCTGATGGAACTGGCGAGCCACCACGCGCCCTAACGCGCCCGTCGCACCTGTAATCAGTACGATTTTGCCCGTGAAGTCGAAAGAGACCATTGTGTCCGCAGGATTATACCGAGCCGCAGTTGCTCATAAGCCCTTTTGGTTCAACGCCTACTCTCCCTCCTCCTGCGTTTCTCCCTGAGTCTCCTGAGTAGGAGGGGCGGCGCCGCTCTTAATCTCGGGATGGCGAATCTGTCCGCCTATATGCGCTGTGTAGCCCATCACGCCGAACACCAGCGCGTTCACCAGCCAGACCACCGCCGCGCCTACTACCAATCCGTTTGGGTTGCGCGCCCCTACGCCCAGCGCAACCGCCGCCGCGACCGCCAACCCCACGCCGCACCAGAGGGCAAACTTGCCCATCGACTCGTGCTCGTCCAAGGCGGCTTTGTCAACACCTGCCATCTCTTCGACGACATGCTCTGCCGGTTCGCCAGTAAGGTAAACAGGGACACTGCTCAGCCCCGTAAGCAGTACGGCGACCAGCGCGACTTTCTGGATCTCGGTACTACGCCGAATCAGTCCCCAGCTGAGCAGCAGCAGGGTGAACAGCGCGCCCATCACAGGTAGATGGTTCAACATCAGGTGCAACTGCGCTCCATTCATCGGAACTTCTGCCTCCTGAACCGAGTATACCTGCATGGCGCTTGAATTAAGAGCGCAAAATGGGTTATAATATAGGACGATGCTAACGCACGGACTGAACGGGTTCGATAGTGAGCGCTGGAGCACTGGCTCCTGGTTCGGCACACGCGGGCGCTACCGTTGCCGCGTCGTTGGGCGCGTGTCGAGCTGGGGAGCCTGCGCGGGTCTGTGCGTATGGCTCCCCTGTTTTATTAGGGGGTACAAGGAGGCTGCGCCGTATGGCTGAGGTGCTTGTTCTGAACCAGAACTTTGAGCCGTTGAACATCTGCACGATGCGCCGCGCCGTGAACATGATTCTCACGGGGAAGGCGGAGGTGGTGCTGACGAACGGGCATTATATCCGCACGGTGTCGGGGGGCTTCGAAGCGCCGTCGGTGGTGCGCTTGCGCTATCTGGTGAAGCGTCCGCTGCCGCAGGTGCGCGTGAGCCGTCGCGCCATTCTCGCACGTGACAACTACACCTGCCAGTATTGTGGGCATGTGTCGCGCGATTTGACGGTTGACCATGTGGTGCCGCGCAGTATGGGCGGGGGCGACACTTGGGAGAACCTTGTGGCGTGCTGCCGTCGGTGCAACCTGATTAAGGGCGACCGCACGCCGAACCAGGCGGGGATGAAGCTCGCGCGCAAGCCGCGCCGTCCGACCTTTGTACCGTACCTCAGCCTCACACAGTATGCGAAAGCCATCTCGCGGGAGGCATGGCGCGACTTCCTGCCCGTCTACGACGGGTTCACACCGGAGCAGCTGGATTGACGCCTCATCCTGTGTTGGGCGCGCGGCGCGATGTCATTCCGCCTCGCGCCCTCGAATTCGAATCTTTGCCTCTGCACCGTGGGGGGTGGGCTGATAGTATGGTACGCTCCAGTCGCCTTCAGGCAGATACTGCTGCTCCACCCAGCCGCGCGGGTCGTCGTGGGGGTATTTGTAGCCCTCGGCATAGCCCAGCTCCCGCATGCCAGAGTGCGGGGCGTTACGCAGATGCATCGGGATTGGGGTGAGCGGCTTCGTGCGCACATCGTCCAACGCCCGCTTGATGGCTAAATAGCTTGCGTTGCTTTTGGGGGAGCAGGCGAGGTAAGTGGTCAGGTGTCCCAAGATAATCTGCGCTTCGGGCATGCCGACACGTTCCACTGCCTGCGCACCCGCCGCTGTCAGCACCAGCGCCGTCGGGTTCGCGTTGCCGATATCCTCACTCGCTAAAATCAGTAGGCGACGCACGATGAAACGCGGGTCTTCGCCTGCAACCAGCATCCGCGCCAGATAGTGCAACGCCGCGTCGGGGTCGCTGCCCCGCACCGACTTGATGAACGCCGAAATCGTGTCGTAGTGATAGTCCCCTTGCTGGTCGTAGCGCAGCATCGGCTTCTGGAGCAGTTGCTCGATGAGTGGCAGGGCAATTACGCCCCCGTCGGGGGTTTGCAAGGCGGCGGTCTCCAGCACGTTCAGCGCGAGGCGCGCGTCCCCATTCGCGCACCGGATTAAATGCTGCAGCGCGTCGGGTTCGATGCGCAGTCCCCGCCCGCCCAGTCCGCGCTCGGCATCACTGAGGGCACGCTCGATGAGCAGGCGTATCTCGTCATCCGTGAGAGGCTGCAGGGTCAGCACGCGCGCCCTCGAGAGGAGCGCGTTGCTCAGTATCAGAAACGGGTTTTCGGTGGTCGCGCCCACAAGGGTAAATGTGCCGTCCTCTAAGTAGCCCAGCAACGAGTCCTGCTGGGTGCGCGTGAAGTGGTGGATTTCGTCCAGCAAAAGCAGCGTCGGCTGCCCAGTGGCTTGCAGTCGCTGACGAGCGCGCTCGGCGACCTTGCGGATTTCCGCGACGCCAATGGCGACCGCGCTGTGCGACTCCACGTAGGCGTTCGTGTAGTGCGCAATCAGATAAGCGAGGCTGGTCTTCCCACAGCCGGGCGGCGCCCACAGAATCACAGAGCCGAGCGTCCCCTGCTCAATCGCCCGGCGCAAGGGCATGCCCTCCCCCAACAGGTGCTGCTGCCCAACATACTCTTCCAGCATACGCGGGCGCATGCGCGTCGCCAACGGCAGATGCGCACTCGAGGCAGCGTTTGCGCCAAATAAACTGGATTGCATCATGGATAAGGATACCGAATCGGGGCTTCAGAGCGTTTCCCGAACCCGATGAACATCGGCACGAACACCACCACACTGTGTTTCAGCACGACCTCGAAGTAGTTGGTAGACGCCGTGATATATGCTTCGCCAATCTTGGCTCCGAACAGCGGCGCGAGATTGGTCATCA
>JAOAES010000216.1 GCA_026416655.1 Fimbriimonadales bacterium | reverse complement strand
TTCTCGTGCCAGTGCCACGCGCGGATTACTCCCGGGTAGTTCAGCGACACATACGCCTGCCCGAACTTCTGAAAAATCGGGTCGTCGCAGCGGAGCATCTCCATCAGGTAGCCCCGCTCGTCCGCATGCGCAATCAGCGGTTTAATCTGTACCCCTTCGATGAGCCGTTTCTCCATCGGCAAGGATTGTACCTGCCTACAAGTTCAGGAATCGCGCCTTCGCTTCTTCACTGAGGACAACGATTGTCGTGTCATCCTCATCACGTTCTGTGCGCCATGCTTCGTTCTGAGGTCCGAAAATCTGTTCCAGCGCGGGACGCACAAGGCTATAGCCCATGCTGTTAGAATCCTGCACCGTTTGATCCCGTGCCTGAATGAACTCACCTAACTTGTAGGCTAATCGTCCCCACGCGATGCGCTTCCCCGCGCGGATTCGCTCGCGCAGTTCGCTATCTTGGCGCAGCTGCTCGATTGCCCACTGTTGCAGCTGGGTCAGGTAGTCCTCTGCAGGTTCTGAGAACGCGACGGGTTCCGCGTCATAGTCGACGCCATTTGCGCTGAAACCGGGTATCGAGTCGCGCAGGCGGACGGCGTAGGTGGGCGCGGCGGGCATGTTGTAGTGGGGATCCTGCGCCTGATAACGCGCCTCAAACGAGAGGACGCGAATCGGCAGGGGGTAGGGTTTGCCGCCCGCGCTCGACCAGAACACGCAGTGCCCAGGAATCGGTTCGTTCAGCAGCGCGCTGAGCAGGTCTTCGCTGTAGTGGGCGTTGGCGCGTTGCACTGCTTTCAGGTCGCCCGCCGAGAGCAGGTGGAACACGAACCACACATCGCCCTGGCTGAGCAGCTCTTGGGGGATGCTGCCCGGCTGCTGCGTGATCATCACAGAGCCTAAGTCGTATTTGCGCCCTTCCTTGACCCAGCGTACATAGGGCGCGTAGGCGGTCTCCTCGCCGCGTCCCAGCACGCTCTGCGCCTCCTCCAGCACGGCAATCACGGGGATGGTGCGGGCGTCGCGTTTCACGAACTCTTCCTGATTGCGCTCAAGCAGATGATGCAGCACGATCCCGGCGAAGATACGCGCCGTTTCGCCCGCCATGCGCGAGAGGTCGACCACACAAAGCTTGCCCTCGCGCAGAGCGCGCTCCAGCAGGTCTAACAGACGGCTATGGGGGTCATGGAGCATGCGAATAATAAAATGGAGGTTGCTCCGGGCGGCGTTGGCTTCCACATCCCCGTAGCCCTCGCTCCCCATGCCGAGCAGCCGACTTATCTGCTCCAGCGGCGCGTTCATCCCGTCGGAGTACACCAGATCCACCAGTTCCTTCCAGCGGTCGGGGGATAAGCCTTTGAGCTTGCGCACATTCTGCTGTTCCTGTCGCTCTGGCGAGAGGGCTGCGCCGACCACCATGCTGGCGGGCAGGCGGCGAATATCCAGCTTCACACCGCCTACGACAAAGCTGCCATAGAACTCGGAAGGCGCGGCGCGGTCTGTGAACACGACCAGATGATCGTGCAGGTGAGGCACATCGCACAAGCCGGGACGCCCCTTGTCGTCGGGCCAGAAATATTCGCCGTCGCGGTCAAAAATCAGCGTACCAACTGGCTCCATCTTGCCCCCGCGTTTCTCGATGAGGGGAGTGGCGCGATAAAGTTCGGAGAAGAGCAGCTTCACGAGGTTCGACTTCCCGAAGCCCGACTGTGCGAAGATGTAGGTGCGCCGCGCCACAAGGTTTTTGACGGGGAAGCGGGTCAGCACGGCGGGTTGCTGCAGGCGCATCCACGGCAGGGGCTGCAGGTCGGGATGGGGCAGCCCGTCGTCGGTTTGCGCCCAGATAAACTCGCCCATCGCCAGAAAGCCGAGCGCTGCGCCGTCGGCGGCGTTCTCGCTGTGCCCTGCAATCTCGCGCAGCACGCGCGGGCTGGGCAGCGCCACCGGACTGCCCACATTCGGCAGACGGCGATGCGACGGCACAAAATCGATTCGCCCACCGACCTGACGCAGCACGCCCAGCACGCGAATGTTCACACGGAACTTCAGGTACTGGTCGCGCAGGTCTTCGGGGATGTCGCGTTGCGCCGAGACCTGTCGCAGCAGATAATCCTCGCCTTCGGGGTCAACGAGTCGCCCCTCCGAGCGCAACGCGGTGATGCGCCCCAGCGCGGCTTCGTTGCCGTCTGTAAGTTGCACCAGTAGAAACTGCCCGTGCATCGGCTGCGTAGCGTAATCCGGGCGGTAGGGCAAGATGAGATCTGCGTGGAACTCCAGCCCCCCTTCACTGAAGCCCCGAAAGATGCCGATATACCGTTCTGGCGAAATCAGTTGTTCAGCGCCCATAGCTGCCCCTCCTGCGCGCACCACTGAGCATGCGATACGCCTCCAGCGCGCTGGCTTCCTCTGTACCAGTAGCGTCGCGAATAGCGTTCAGCACCAGATCCTGTAGCAGGTCGCCCTCCAACCCTGAAAGCGTTGCCTGCTCGTGCGCTTTCTGCAGGCAGAGCGGGTAGAACGGCGTGGGGAAACCCGCCTGCGCATCTGCCAGCAGATAGCTGAACACCTCGTCTACCTCGTTGCGCTGCTGATGATAGACCCACACATCGACGGGATAGATGGGATCGTAGCGGCGGGGACCGAACTTCGCGAAGTGGAGCGCGCCGACCACTTTGTAGTACGCTTCGCCCTCCTCTGCCTCCACTCGCCCGTAGTAAGTCCAGCGGTACACCTGCTCCTCCATCGCACGGGGGATGCGAGCGTAGCACGCGCCCTGTTGCACCAGTACGCCCTCCAGATGCAGCGCGAGTAGATACCGATCCAGCACCTTGCTGCGCTTGGCGATTCCCACAACAAAGATGCGCCGCCGCTCGCGCTGGTAGTGCTGTTCCACCGCCTGCCGAATCCGTTCCCACATCCGCGCGAACAGGTCGCCGTTGAAAATAAGGCTCCGTAGCAAGCCGTCGCGCACCAGCAGCGTGTCCGTCGCGAACTGATTATAGACCAGGTACTTATACAACACTGCCCACTCCGCCAGGTCACGGTAGTCCTGCACCCAGCGCAGTTTGACCTCCTCAGGCGGCGTTTCAGGCGACGGAATCAGGCGACTGAGCGTCCACAGGCTCGGAACGCCTAAATCGCGCATCAGGATGCCCAGCGGGGTATTGTGTTCGAACTGCGCCGCGTTCAGCTCGGCGACGCTCATGTAAGGCGAGAGCGCGTCCAGAAAGTGCGGCTTGCCGTAGGAATCCACCACGCGCACGGGCACAATCAGGTAGGGGTCGAACTGGATAAAGTTCTCGCCCGCGTCGGTTGCCATCAACGAAACGGCGGTTGTGTTGCGCGGGCGAATGGGGCGCACCTGATGGCGCAACGCCCGCGCCTGTTCGCGAATGCTCTGCAAGTGAGCGTTGTCCGACTCCGCTAAGCGGCGAATACTGCTCCCTAACGCCTCAATCTGCTCTCGATCCAGCACGCCCTCTCGACACAATTATAACACAAGGCTTTAGCTGCCGCTCAGGGTATTCTTTAACCCGCTATGTTTGAGAGCCTGACCGACAAGTTGCAGGGCATTTTCGAGCGTATTCGGGGCAAGGGGCGTCTGGACGAGAAGACCGTCGACGAGGTGTTGCGCGAGATTCGGCTCGCCCTGCTCGAAGCGGATGTGAACTTCCGCGTGGTGAAAGAGTTTATCGCCCGCATCCGCGAGAAAGCGGTCGGCGAGGAGGTGCTGAAAAGCCTCACACCCGACCAGCAGGTGATTCGCATCGTGCGTGATGAGCTGATTGCGCTGCTGGGGGGCGAGGCGGAGCCGATTCGCTGGGCGGCGCGTCCACCAACCGTGTTCATGCTCTGCGGCTTGCAAGGTTCAGGCAAAACCACCACCTGCGCCAAACTCGCCCGCTGGGCGAAGTCGCAGGGGCGCAACCCGATGATGGCAGCGTGCGACCTGCAGCGCCCCGCAGCGATTAAGCAACTGGAAGTGCTGGGGCA
>JAOAES010000184.1 GCA_026416655.1 Fimbriimonadales bacterium | reverse complement strand
AACCGATTCGCGGTGAGACTATGGTCTGGCGCAAGGTAGCGCATATCGCGCTTGGATGCATCCTGCTGTTAGGGTTTCAACTGTACGGAATCGCCGAGTTAGTGCGCAACGAGCCGCCACGAGGCAGCGTGTTCGGAGTTGCTTACTCAGGATACAACTTAGCCGGGATTCCGAAAGCCTATGTCCGACTGGAACTGATTGAGCCGTTTGGCGAACGCCCACGCCCAGAACCTCCCCCCGAATGGGAAGAGGAAACCGTGCAGGCACATCGGCGTCAGGGCTGGCGCGACGAATACTGGTATGACTACGAGGGGGAGGGCTACCCCGCGAATGTGTGGGAGACCTACGCGGACGCGGAGGGACGCTTCCAGCTGCGCGGGATTCCCGCAGGCATCTATCGGGTGTATGCCAGCGGACGAGTGCATTCCCTAAGCCCTGAGGAAGAGCGACGCATCGAAATCAGAGAGGGCGCGCGACAGAATATCGACCTCTGGCTTACCCCACCTGCGCCGTTTCTGGATCTGATTCACCCGCAAGTCGTGTATTACCCTGACGAGCCGACGCGCGTGGGGATTCGCGGCTTCCACGAGGAAGATGTCTTGCAGCTAACGCTCTATCGGGTGCGCAATACGGGGCAGTCCGTCCCCGCCGCGCTCTATGATTTCCTGAACGAAACGCGTTATGGGTGGTGGCGTTCCGAAATCGAGCTGGCGCGGCGACTGGAGGACTACAAACCGTACTTCACCGCCGTCTGGCGTACCGAGGCTCCTATTCGCGGGCGCGACCCCGAAGGCGTGTTCACCCAGTATGTGGAAGTTCCGAAACAACCCGAAGGAACCTACCTGCTGACGGTGGAGGCGGGCTACAATCGGCGCGTCGCGCTGATGGTCATCTCCTCGATTGGCGTGGTGTCGAAAGTTTCCTCGAACGCGGCGGAACTCTGGTGTACCGATTTGCGCACGGGGCGACCTGTGCCCGGCGTTGAGGTGGCGGTGTATCGCGCACGGCAAGCGGGCGAGGGCAATCGGGGGAGCGTCGTGTATGAGCCTGTGCGCACAGGACGCGCGGACGCGAACGGGCTGTGGCGATTCGAGCCGCTGACGCCTCAGCAAGACTGGCGCGGGCAGCTGATTGCCGTGAAATCGCCGCGCAGTGGGCAACTGGTTCACTGGGGGCGCGTCAGCGTCGCGTCGTGGGACGGCGAAACCCGCAACGGCAAACCTCTGCACGGCGTCATCTACACGGAACGCCCCATCTACCGTCCGGGACATACCGTTCATTTCAAGGGCATTGCGCGCCTGGGTAAGACGCCTGACTATAAACTGCCCCCGCCGAATACGCCTGTGCGTATCGAGATTGTGAACCCGCGTGAAGAGGTCGTCTCGGAACTGCGCGCCGTCCTCAACTCGATGGGCGCGTTCCACGCAAGTTTCACAACTTCCCCCGAAGCGGAGACGGGCTTCTATCGCATCCGCGCGCACATCGGCGACTATGGAATGATTGAGGGCAGTGCGCCCCTCAGTGCGTATCGCAAGCCGACCTATCGGATCACGGTCGAACCCGACCATAAACTCTACATGCCCGGCGAAAGCGTGCGCGTGCAAATCAGCGTGGACTACTACTTCGGGATGCCCGTGCCCAACACGCAGTTGCATTACACCCTCTATCGCCGCGAGAAGTGGAACTGGGACTACTTCGGCGAGGAGTACGACTATCTCGATTGGGGCGACGAGGAGGGCTACATCGACTACGACGGGGGCTACGGGCAGGTCGTTGCAACAGGCGAGCTGACCACCAACGCTGCGGGACGCGCTTACCTGACTCTTCCCTCCACGAAGCTGTTGCCGGGCGACGAGAATCGCCCTCGCTACTGGGACGCTTCGGACATCACTTACGAATACACGCTGGAGGTGTACGCGCTTTCGGCGGGCTGGGAAGGCGCGCAGGGGAAAGCAGAGTTCGAGGTTGCCCCCTCCGTGTGGCAGGCGACGCTCACACCCGACCGCGATTTCGGGGAATCGGGGCGCACCTACCGTTATACGGTGCGCCTGACCGACCGTCGCACGGGGCAGCCCGTGCAAGCCACACTGCGCTGGCAGGCGGGCAAGCAGCTGCTCGCGGGCGGGCGTGTGCGCACAGAGCCGCGCTTTGAAGGTGTCATTCAGACCAACGCGCAGGGAATCGCCGAGTTTCAGTTTGCTCCCGACCTCAGCGGCGACTGGGAGGTGCAGCTGACCGCCCGCGACTCCGACGGCAACCCGTTCAAGGCGCGTCATATCCTGTGGGTTTGGGATGAACGCTATCAACCCTGGTGGGAAGGCTACAGCCGCGACGCCAACGCGCTTGAAGTCCGCTTGAACCAGCGCGTGTTCGAGCCGGGCGAGCAAGCGGAGCTTGCCCTGCGCACGCCCTATCGCGACGCCGTGTTCTACATCACGCTGGAAGGCAACGCGCTCCACCGCTCGCAGGTCGTCCAAGCGCAGGGCGCGCTGACCCGCGTGCGCATCCCGCTCACGCGCGAGCAAATCCCCAACGCCTACATCGTCGTGTGCATGGTGCGCAACAAGGAACTCGTGCAGCGCGTGCTGGAGGTGAAGGTGGGCGAGCGGACGGGCGCGCTGCAGGTGAGCGTGCAGACCGACAAGCCGCGCTACGAACCCGGCGAGCCGATGCAGGTGCGCATCCAGACCGCCGACCTGCAGGGACGCCCCGCGCCCGCCGAAGTATCGCTCGCGATTGTGGACGAGGCAATCTACAGCATTCGCGAAGACCGCCCCGCCGCCGTGCGCAGCGCCTTCTTCGGGCGACGCTGGAACGCCGTGTATACCGACTTCTCCGCCGTGTGGCTCGCGCTGCAAGGCGACAAAGGCACTGCGGAGACCATCCGCCGCGACTTCCCCGACACCGCCTACTGGCAGCCGACGATTAGAACCGACACGCGTGGGCAGGCACTCGTGCGCCTCAAACTGCCTGATAATCTCACGGAGTGGCGACTCACGGTGATTGGGCACACCGCGGACACGAAAATCGGCTACGCCCGCGCGAAGGTCAAAGCCTCTAAAGACCTGATGGCACGCCTGCGGCTGCCCCTGTGGCTGATTGAGGGTGACCGCACAGAGATTAACGCCGTCGTCAGCAACGACACCGACCAGCCGCGCACGGTGCAGGTGGAACTCCGCGCGCCCGACGGCGTGCGCACGCAGAACCTGACCGTGCCCGCCCGCAACTCGGCGACGGTGCGCTGGGACTATGAGGCGAAGGCGATTGGCGTTCAGAAGTTCACGCTCGTCGCCCGCGAGGTGAACGGACGCCTGCGCGATGCGGAGGAGCGCACGCTGGAGGTCAAGCCCCTCGCGCTTACCGACGCCGACAGCCGCGCGATTCTGCTGAACGCCGAGCGACAGATTACTTTCACCCTGCGCCCCGACGCCCGCACGGAACTCACGACGCTGACCCTGCGCAGTATGCCGAGCGCAACGGCGATAGTGCTGGACAGCCTGCCCTATCTGCTGGACTACCCCTACGGCTGTGTGGAGCAGACCGTGAGCCGATTCGCGCCCGCGGTGCTGGCGAAACGCGCCCTTGAGCAAGCGGGCGAGCCGTTAGACGCCGAGACGCGCCGCAAAATCGAGACAATCACGCAGCAATCGCTAGATCGATTGAGCAGTATGCAACTCTATGACGGCGGCTGGGGCTGGTGGGAAGGTGAGGAATCCACCCTCTGGACGACTGCCTACGCCGTCTGGGGGCTGCACAAGGCGAGGCAGGCGGGCGTGCAGGTGTCCGACGGAATGTACGAACGCGGCAAGGACGCCCTGCGACGGCTGGTCGCCAAACGGCTGGAGGACATACAGACTCGAATGAACTCCGACGAGGTGCAGGAGGTTGTCTGGAACGGGGCGCATGAGTGGCTCTTCACGCTTGCGGTTCTGGCGGAGGTAGACCCCACGCCGCCCGACGCCCTGCGCTCCAAACTCAGCCCGTTCCTTTCTGAACTGATCGCGTGGTCGTTGCGCGAGCCAGAGGGGGAACCCGGCAGGCGATTCTCTGTGGGCGACTTGCAGACGAATCGATTGTGGCTGATTCATACCCTGTTGCGCTGGCGCGACTTGCCCAACGCTGAGCGTCATCTGAAGGCGCTCTGGGACGCTCTGCGCCGCGACGCCTTAGAAGACCGCAACTACATCGACTGGTCGCCCAACCGCACGGACGACCCGTGGTGGTACTGGGGCTACTGGTCGCCTCACGAGGCGCAGGCGTTGGCGCTGCAGGCGTTGCTGCTCAGCCGCGAGCGCGCCGCCGAGTGGTTCGGCTCCGCGCAACGCTATGAGCAGCTCGTCGGCAAGACCGTGATTGGCATAACGCAGGGCTATCGGAACGGGCGCTGGTATCAGTCGCGCGACACCGCCCTGGCGATTGAGGCGTTGCTGGATTACGGGATGCGGTACGAACGCGGTTTCGCGACGCGCGAAGCGGAATATGAGGTGCAACTGAACGGACAGCCGATTCAGCGCGTGGTGATTACTTCTCTCGGCGCGCGGCGACTCATGCAACCCCTGACTCTGAAAGGCTTGGCGTGGCGTCCGGGCGAGAATGTGATAACGCTCCGCCCGCTGCGCGGCGCGCCGCTGGTGAGCGTGGTTCTCACGCAGGCGCGCGCTGTGCCCCTTGCGGAAGACCCTGCCGGACCGGTGCGTTTGCGCGTGTACCGCCTCGAACGCCCCACCGAGATGACCACGCCGGGCGAGCGGTTGCATCCCTTGCGTTCGGGCGACGCCGTGCGCGCGGGCGAACTGCTGCGCATCGATGTGGATGTCCGCATGCCCCAGAAAGTCTCGCGCCTCGACTACACCGTGCTGGAGACCCCATTCGCGGCGGGCTGCGCCCCGTTCGAGACCGAGGCGTTCCTCGACGCCTGGTGGTGGGACTACGCCCATGAAGAGGTACGAGACGACCGCTCGGTGGCGTTCCGTCAATACTGGCGGCAGGGCGATAGCTATCGCTACACGCTGCTGGTGCGCGCCGAGACGCCGGGCGAATATACGATTCTGCCCGCGCACCTGTGGGGCATGTACGCGCCCTACCAGGCGCACAGCAACGGCTTCAAATTGCGGATAAGACCGAACTGAGTCGGAAGGAGGCGCGTGGGGCAGTGCGCAAACTTGTCAGGGTTGGCATCGTCGTTGGGTTCGCGCTGGCGGGAATCGGGTTGCTCTGGTTCGCAGGCACGCGCCGCTCTGGCGAGCCTGCGCTGGAGCCGCTCATGCTGGAGCGTAAGCGGATGGGCGTTCTGCCGCGTCCGCCTCAACTCAGGGGTGGAGAAGACTACTGGGAATACACGCGAGCGACACTGGCGGATTTAGACGCCGACGGCGTTCCCGAACTGCTGGCGCTGGGCGAAGTGCTTGCCCATAACGCCCTCAAGCCCAGCGGCACGGTCTGGCTCTCGCTCAAGGACGGCGCAACCAGCACCACCCCTCTGCTACCGCTGATGCCCAGCGTCACGAACACCAGCGGTTATTACTCCAGGCACGCAACGGTTCCTCCGAATAGCCTGCCGTTAGCGCGGGAG
>JAOAES010000183.1 GCA_026416655.1 Fimbriimonadales bacterium | reverse complement strand
CTATCGTTCCCTTGCCGTTGCCTTCTGTCCAGAAGTCCACGCCGTTGACCTCGCCATGTGTGAACCAGATGGAGCGGTGGTGGGGGTGGTCGGTTGTCTCGCCGGGGACGCGCTGCATCGGGAAGTGGCGCGTGATAGGCTTGTCGTTGGGTCCCATCACCGGGTAGAGGTACGGCTTGGGCGCGCCGCGAAACACATACGCCGTGAACGGCTTGCCCTGGTAGCGAATCTGCAGCACGTTTTCGGTTTGCGTGTGCTGAAATCCCTCGATGGGGCGTGGATGGGGGCGTACCGTGTAGATTTTCGTCTTCCCGCGCGTCAACTGCGGTTCAATCCACACCAGATAGCGTTTCCCCTCGACCTGCACCACTTGTGCGGGCACAAACTCGGTGCCCATTTGGAGCGCGGCAGGTTCGCGTGGAGGCATGCCGCGTATCTCCACCCAGATCGGCGTCTGGCGGTAATCGGCTTGCGTTGCGTGAATTGAAAGGCGCATCGGCTCGGTCTCCTCCTGCATGGCGCAAGGGATTATACCTTTCAGCGGGTATACTCTCCCCTGTTATGGCAGTCGCGGTTGTTTTTCCAGGGCAGGGCGCACAGCGTCCAGGGATGGGACGCGAACTGTACGAACGCAGCGCAGCCGCGCGGAAGGTTTTCGAAATCGCCAGCGAGTTCTCAGGACGGTCGTTCACCGAGCTGTGCTTCGACGCCGACGAAGAGACCCTCAAACGCACGGAGAACGCCCAACCCGCGCTGCTGGTGACCTGCTACGCGGCGTGGGAGGCGTTGCGCGAGGCGGTTCCCGAATTCAAGCCCGACTACGTGGCGGGGCACAGCGTGGGCGAGTATCCCGCCCTTGCCGCGTCGGGTGTGTGGACTTTCGAAGAATCGCTGCGCTGGGTGGAGCAACGCGCGAAAGCGATGCATGTGCTGGCGCACCAGGTGCCGGGCACGATGGCGGCAGTGATTGGTCTCACGGGCGAGCAGGTGGAGGCGGTCTGCGAGCAGGTGCAACGAGCGACAGGCGAAATCGTGCTGCCCACCAACTACAACGCACCGAACCAGGTGGTGATTTCGGGCACAATCAACGCCGTACAGATTGTAGCGGAGCGATTGAAAGAGGCAGGCGCACGGCGCATCGTGCCGCTGATGGTGGCTGGTGCGTTTCACTCGCCCATTATGCAGCCCGCCGCTGACCTGATGACCGAAGCCTACCGCGAAGCGAACTTCCAGAAACCCGTGTATCCCTTCTTCTCCACGATAGAGGTGCGCGTGTTGGAAGACCCCGAAGAGTTGCGCTATGTAATGGCGCAGCAAATCGCCCGCCCCGTGCGCTGGCAACAGAGCGTGGAGGCGATGCACGCGCTCGGCGTGGACACTTTCATCGAACTTGGCGTGGGCGATGTGCTGTCGGGACTGATCAAGCGCATCCTGCCCGACGCGCGCACGCTCCGTGTGGTAGACTCTAAGACCTTGGACGAGACCGTCGCGTTTTTACGAGGCGAGGCATGACGATTCGTTTAGAAGGGCGCGTTGCGCTCGTTACGGGCGCAGGGAGAGGGATTGGCAAGGCGGTCGCGCTAACACTGGCGCAGGCGGGCGCAAAGGTGGTCGCCCTGAGCCGCACCGAAGCGAACGCTCAAGAGACCGCGCACGCCATCGAAACGGCAGGTGGGCAGGCGCTCGCCTTCGGCGGCGATGTGGCGGATACGGCAACCGTCGAGAGCGTCATCGAGCAAACCCTCAAGCACTGGGAGCGACTCGATATCGTGGTCAACAACGCTGGGATTACGCGCGACACGCTCCTGCTGCGCATGAAGGACGAGGACTGGGACGCGGTGCTGCACACGAACCTCAAAGGGGCGTTCCTATGCAGTCGCGCCGCGCTCAAGCCCATGATGCGCCAGCGCTGGGGTAGAATCGTGAACATCAGCTCGGTGGTTGGGCTAACGGGGAATGTCGGTCAGGCGAACTACGCGGCGTCGAAAGCCGCGCTCATCGCCTTCACCAAAACAGTCGCGCTGGAGATGGGAAGCCGCAACATCACCTGCAACGCCGTCGCGCCCGGCTTAATCGAAACAGACATGACCCAGGTGCTGTCCGAACAGGTACGCGAGTACGCCCTGCAGCGCATCCCGCTGGGACGCTTCGGCAACCCCGAAGAAATTGCGTATGGGGTACTCTTTTTATGCAGCGAGTTTGCCTCGTACATCACGGGGCAAGTGTTCATCATCGACGGCGGTCTGACCGTCGGAATCTAACCCAATCAGAGGAGGTAGACCCTAATGAATCAGGAGATCTTTGAGCGTGTGCAGAAGGTTATCGTGGAACAACTCGGCGTGGACGAGAACGCAGTGACCCCCGAGGCGAGTTTCATCGATGATTTCAACGCCGACTCGCTGGACTTAGTCGAGCTGGTGATGGCGTTCGAGCAGGAGTTCGATGTCTCGATTTCGGAAGAGGAGTCGGAGCAGGTGCGCACGGTGGCGGACGCGGTGCGCCTGTTGACCGAGAAACTGCAGGCGGAAGAGTAAGCGATGCGCCGTCGCGTCGTCGTCACGGGGATTGGGCTGATTACCCCGCTGGGGCTGGGCAAGGAGGCGTTCTGGGAGGGACTGACCTTGCCCCGCCGTGTGGTGGGCCCCATCACACGCTTCGACGCCAGCGGGTTCAGTACGCGCATCGCCGCCGAGGTGAAGGAGTTCGACCCGACGCAGTTTATGGATCGCAAGGACGCCCGCCGCGCCTCCCGATTCATCCAGTTCGCGATTGCTGCGTCCACCCTCGCTCTGCAAGACGCCCAACTGGAAATCACCGACTCGAATCGCGAGCAGATAGGCGTGCTGATTGGCTCCGGCATCGGCGGAATCGACTATATGGATACGCAGGTACGCGCGCTGGATCGGCAAGGTCCTGACCGCGTCAGCCCGTTCTTGCCCGCCATGATGATTAGCGACATGGCGTCGGGGATGGTCACCATCCACTTTGGCATCAAGGGTCCCAATCTCTGCGCGGTGACGGCGTGTTCGACGGGCGCGGATTCGATAGGGCTGGCGATGCGCCTGATTCAGTACGGCGACGCGGAGGTGATGCTGGCGGGCGGCACGGAGGCGGCGATCGAGCCGATTGGCGTGGCGGGCTTCTGTGCGGCGCGCGCCCTCTCCACCCGCAACGACGACCCCGAACACGCCAGCCGCCCGTTTGACGCTGAGCGCGACGGGTTCGTGATGGGCGAGGGCGCAGGCGTGCTGGTGCTGGAATCGTTAGAGCATGCGCAGGCGCGCGGCGCGCGTATCTACGCCGAACTGCTCGGCTACGGCATGACCGCCGACGCCTACCACATCACCCAGCCCGACCCCGAAGGCGACGGCGCGCTCCGCGCCATGCGCAAAGCCCTCCATGACGCCGGTCTCCAGCCCACCGATATCCACTACATCAACGCCCACGGCACCTCCACCCGTTATAACGACGCGAAAGAGACGCTCGCCATCAAGCGGCTTTTTGGCGACTACGCCTACCAGCTGCCCGTCAGCTCCACCAAGTCGGTCACGGGACACCTGCTGGGCGCGGCGGGCGCGGTGGAGGCGGCGGCGTGCATCCTCGCGTTGCAGCACCAGACCATCCCTCCCACCATCAACTACGAACATCCCGACCCCGAG
>JAOAES010000160.1 GCA_026416655.1 Fimbriimonadales bacterium | reverse complement strand
GATTCCCGTGCTGATTCTGACCAACGAGACCTGCGATTTTCTGAAGGCGTGGGTGGGGCGCGAGCGTCCCTGCATCGCGCTGCCGATTGACGCCCTCACAGGCGATTTGACTTCCGGCTCGTTCCCGTCGGCGCATGCGGCGAATATGGGCGCATTAGTGGGGGTTGCGACCGCGCTGTGGGGGCGCAGGGCGTTTTTGTATCTGTTCTGGCTTCCCCTCATAGTGGGTCTTTCGCGCATCTATATCGGCGTGCATTACCCCTCGGATGTGCTGGCGGGCTGGCTGCTGGGTTGGCTCTACGGTTGGGGCGCGGTTTCACTTGCGGTCTGGATAATCGCGCGGCTCCGCTCTACGCCGTCGGCGGCTTCCAGCAGCGATTCTGGCGGCGTGTAGGGCACGAGGCGTGACACGCCCCCCGTCATCGAGACGCCCAGCCACTGCCGCGCGACCGCCGTCGTGATGGGGTTGTGCGTCACGATGAGAATCTGCGAGTTTTCCGCCATCTGCTTCAGATAATCGGCGAAGCGTTGCACATTACGCCCGTCCAGTGCGGCGTCCACCTCGTCCAGCACCATCAACGGGCTGGGCTTGACCGTGCTGAAGGCGAACAGCAGGGCAATCGCGGTCAGGGCGCGTTCGCCGCCGGAGAGGAGTTCCAGTCGCTGGCGGCGTTTGCCGGGCGGCTGCGCCTCCACAATCACGCCTGCCGAGAGCGGGTCGCGCTCGTCGGTCAGAATCAGCTCCGCCTGCCCGCCCTCAAAGAGTTGCTGGAAGCGCAACTGGAACGCGCCGCGCACCGCCTCGAAGGTTTTCAGGAACTGTTCGCGGGCGTGTGCGTCGATTTCGCGGAGCTGCTGTTCCAGCCGTGCGCAGGTCTGCTCCAGGTCGGCGCGCTGGCGTTCCAGGTGGCTGAAGCGTTCGGAGAGACGGGCGTATTCGTCGGCGGCGGCAAGGTTCACCTCGCCCATCTCGGCGAGCGCGCGGCGCAGGCGTTCGAGTTCCGCGCGTGCGACGGGCGATTTGTCGGGCAGGGGCGCATCGTTGTCGGTTAGCGGCTCGTCGGGGGAGAGGCGCGTCCAGTATTCCTGAATCTCGGCGAGTTTGACCTCCCCGCGCGCCAGTTGCAAATCCAAAGCGCGCTCGCGCTCGGCGTGCTGGCTCAGCTCGTTGCGCAACGCACGGATGCGGTCGTTCACGGCGAAGCTCTGCTCCAGCAGGTTCTGTCGCTCTGTGCGTCGGGCGTCCAGCTCAGCTTGCAGGTGCTGTACTTGCATGCGGATTCGCTCCAGCTCGGCTTGGGCGGCGGCGCGCTGGGTTTCAATCTGCGCGGCTTCCTGCTGGAGCGACTGCAGGCGCGTTTGTCGGCTCTGCTG
The DNA here is from genome assembly GCA_026416655.1 of Fimbriimonadales bacterium. Classification (GTDB taxonomy): domain Bacteria; phylum Armatimonadota; class Fimbriimonadia; order Fimbriimonadales; family GBS-DC; genus GBS-DC. The sequence goes on along the minus strand of JAOAES010000160.1, from coordinate 862 downwards.
GCGCTCGCGGAGCTGGTTCAGCGCGTGCTGTTCGGCTTGGAACTGACGCTGGAGTTCACGCCGCCGCGCGTCGATTTGCTGCAGCTGGGCGCGTTGCTCGGCGAGCGCGCGCGTGTGCGCTTCGTAAGCGTGCTGGAGTCGCTCTCGCTCGGCTTCCAGCGTCGCGAGGTCAGCGTCAAGCGGTATGTGTAGCAGCGACTCTAACCGCTGGAGTTGCTCCTGCGTCCGCTGTAGGAGGCTTTCGAGGCGTTGCGCTTCGCGCGTGCGCTGTTTGAGTTCCCCCTCGATGCGCAGGCGTTGCTGGGCAACTTCGCGAATCTGGCGGCGCAGGGCTTCCAGTTGGCGCTGGCGCTCGAAGTGTTGGGCGCGATGGCGTTCCAGCTCAGTCTCCGATTCCTGCAGGCGCGTCTCGGCGGTGTGGAGTTCGGCGCGGGCGCGATCCAGTTCGGCTTTCAGCTGCAGCAAGGTGCTGCGTTCGTTTGCGTAGGCGCCGCCCGTTATCGCGCCGCTGAGCTGCACGACGGAGCCGTCGAGGGTGGCAATTCTGGACCCCTCACCCCCCCGCCCCCCCTCTCCGTAAACGGAGAGGGGGGCGTCGGCTCCCCCTCTCCGTTTACGGAGAGGGGGCTGGGGGGTGAGGTTACCGCGAATCTGTCTCACCAGCCTTGTCGCGTTCTCCAGGGTGTCCACCACCAGCACACGCCCAAGCAGATGACGGATAGCGGGTTCGAAGCGAGGGTCATATTGCACAAGGTCAGCGGCGATGCCTAAGATCCCACTCGTGGCTTGAGCGTCCCGCTCAAGCGCAGCCTGCACGGGCGAGACGCCCCGCGTGGCTTGAGCGTCCCGTTCAAGCGCAGCC
>JAOAES010000128.1 GCA_026416655.1 Fimbriimonadales bacterium | reverse complement strand
CAGCACCTGAATCGATCCCTCGTTCAAGGGAAGCGCGCTCTGCAAAGCGAGCTGAATACTGGAACGCGCCTCTTCGGGCAGGTGCTTCCAGCCCAAGGCGAGGTCGCGCATGATGGTCGCGAGTTCCCGCACGGATTCTGTGTCGCCCTCGGGTTGTGGCAGTTGCTCGCGCAGGGCGCGTAGCGCGTCGGCAAGCAGGCTCTCCATAGCGGGGGGAATTGTACCTGATTTTGTGCTACGGAGGGGCGTCGGCACAGAAGCAGCGGATAACAGTAACCTGGTGAACCTGATGGGCATCTGGGGCTTTCCGATTGCCATCCTCATCGTGGGACCACTGGTGAACACCTTCGGCATGGGACGCCTGCTCAAACTCGCGTGCGTTGGGCACATTCTGGGCATCCTCTTCACGATTCTCTCACCGAACTACGGCTTCGTCGCGCTGCTGCTTTCTACGCTGCTGGTGGGCTTAGCGAACGGCACAGTGGAGGCGGTCATCAATCCGCTCGCCGCCACGATGTACCCTAACGATAAGACGCACAAGCTGAATGTGTTGCATGCGTGGTGGCCCGGCGGGCTGATTATCGGCGGGCTGGCGACCTTCGCGCTGGCGGAGTTTCTCAACGCCTCGTGGCAGGTGCGTTTAGGCACGATCTTCGTGCCCGCGGTGATTTACGGCGCGATGATCTGGACAGAGAAGTTCCCCGAAACCGAGCGCGCGGCGTCGGGCGTGAGCATGGGCGAGATGTTCCTGCAGATTCTACGCCCCGGCGTGCTGCTGCTCATCCTCTGTATGTGTATGACCGCGATTACCGAGCTGGGACCCGACCAGTGGGTGGGTTCCGTGCTGACCGACACGGTTGGCATTCGCGGGATTCTATTCTTGGTCTACACTTCGGGCTTGATGTTCGTGTTGCGTCTGGTGGCGGGACCTGTAGCGCGAGTGTCCACGCCGATTGGCTTGCTGGCGGTCTGCGCGGCGTTCGCGGCGGCGGGCTTATACCTGCTGAGCATCTCGTTCACGGCGGGCGCGGCGTTCCTCGCAGCGACTGTCTTCGGCATCGGCAAAGCGTACTTTTGGCCCACGATGTTGGGCGTGGTCTCCGAGCGTTATCCGCGTGGGGGCGAGTTCCTGCTTGCCGTGATGGGCGCGGCGGGGATGATTGCCGCCGGCGTCGCCGGTCCCAGCATGGGGCGCATCTACGACCTGCACACCATCGAGAAGCTCACGCCTGAAGTGCGCCAACTGGTGGTTGTGGACGGCAAATATAGCCCCGAACGCGCTCAGGAAATCATCAAGAAGGCACAGGCGGGCGACCCCACAGCCCAGCAGCAGAAAGCCGTGCTGGACGAGGCGCTCCGCTACGGCGCGGCGATGACCTTCCGCTATGTCGCAATCCTGCCGCTGATTCTCGTGTTCCTGTTCGGGGCGCAGTTCTTGTATTACAAGTCGCGCGGCGGATACAAGGCGGTGGAAATCGGCGGGCACTGAGGCTCGTGGAGAGTGCCGAATCGTCGGCGGGATGCCGACGCTACGAATGGGTTGCTTCTGTCGGCGGGACGCCGACGCTACGAACGCGCCCCGCGTAGCGTCGGCGTCCCGCCGACGACCGTTACGTCC